>NZ_JAAGPB010000500.1:0-5800 GCF_017104585.1 Burkholderia sp. Ac-20392 | reverse complement strand
GTTCATGATGTTGGCGGGCGGCCTGGCGCGGTGGGACGAACTGGAGCGGATGGCCGCGCGGATCGGGCCGCTTGGCTGGCACGTCGACCTGCAGCTCGACGGCCGGACGCTGCCCGAGGTCGTGCCGTTGCTGTCCTCGCTACGGGCGCGTGTCGTGATCGATCACACGGGCAAGTTCCTGACGCCCGTCGCGCCGGACGCGCCGGCATTTCTCGCGCTGCGGCGCCTGCTCGACCGCGGCCACGCATGGGTGAAGCTGTCCGCGCCGTACGAGACGTCGCGCTCGGGTGCGCCCGGATACGACGATGTCGCGCGTCTCGCCGCCGTGCTGGCGCGCCACCATCCGGCGCGGTGCGTATGGGGCAGCAACTGGCCGCACCCGAACGCGTCGCCGGTTCCAGATGACCTGAGCCTGCTCGGCTGGCTGGACGACTGCACGGCGGACGACGCGATCAGCCGCGCGATTCTGGTCGACAACCCGACCGTACTTTACGGATTCTGAATCGGCTGCAAGGACGAAACCGAGTGTGACAAGCTTTCAATCCGGAAGCATGTCACCTGCAACGCCAAGCAATCCTGACCGAGCACGACAGGTCGCAGTCCTGCGAATCCTTACCGTGCTGAAAGCTGTTTCGCCGAGGGTGTTCCAACGGAGGAACGCAGCGTTTCGCTGCACTGCGACAACTGCTTGACGCTGCATGCCGGTCGGCGCAGGATACGTCCGTGCATTTGGAGCGGGACGCGCCGGCCGCGCGGTTCCTGCACCCGCGATACACAAAAGAACAACGATGAGCCTTTACGCACTCGTACCGGAATACCGGCCCCGCGATTGTCGGCCCGCCGGAACAACGCTTCTCCCGACGCTCTGCGCGTCACGTATCCGTCATCCCGTTTCGTACCGTGCATCGGTACACTTTCCCGTCCGCGCGCGCGCCGCGGCGATGAACGGCGCGCGTCCGGCGCGCCGCATCGCAGCGCCGTCTGCCAGCCCTCATCACCGCATCCTGAACGGCGCCTACACCGGCGTCTCGTGACGTCCGTTGCGCCCATCCTTGTATTGCACCGCCGGCTTGCCTGATTGCCTGGCGGGTCCGAAGTCCGAAGCATTTCGATTGAGCTTGAAAAAGCTAACGCAAGCAGTTCGGTTCGAGGTTCAAGGAGAAAAACTCATGTCGCAGCTTTCGAATGAAGAAGGAAACGGCAGTTCGGGGAGTGGCAAGGTCAAGCTGATCAAGTGGGCGATCATCGTCGCCGGCGTCGCGATCGCGGCACCGGCGGCGCTGTTCATCCTGAAAGGGGTGATCGCGCTGGTCACGGCGGGCGTGATCGGCCTCGGTGCGATCTATTTCGCACCGGTCGTCGCGATGAAGTTCGCGAACCAGAAGGTGAAGATGATCGTCCAGGAGGCGCAGGCCAATCCGATCGAGACGCTGATCAACCAGCTCGCGGAAAAGCGCCAGGCGGCCCAGAAGTTCGCGGACAGCATCACCGCATTCCGCACCGAGGTAAAGAACTTCGAAAGCAAGACGGAACTGTTCGAGAAGCAGTATCCGGACGACGCGCCACGCTTCCGGCAGCAGCTCGACACGATGAAGCAGCTGCTGTCGTTTCGCGAGGGGCGTTACAAGCAGGTGCAGGCCGAACTGAAGAACTTCGCATCGGCGATCGACCGCGCGAAGGCGATGTGGGACATGTCGCAGGCCGCGCAGCAGATGAACAAGCTCGCGGGCAAGCAGGCGTCCGATACGTTCGAGCAGATCAAGACCGATGTGGCCGTCGATTCGGTGATGCGCTCGGTCAACAAGGCGTTCTCCGAAATGGAGACGTCGCTGATGGATAACCCCGAGGTCAAGCAGGCGCAGCAGCAGGCGGTGATGAACGCGCCGCACGCGCCCGGGCTCGATGCGACGAACCCGGCGCAACTGCCGTCGAAACAACAATAACTTCCTGCAGGCTCGCAACCATGAAAAAACTTCTTGGCGCCATCGCATTTCTGGTCGTGCTCGTCGGCGTATGGATCGTGCATCAGGGCGGCCTGTCGACGCTGATTCCCGCGCATGACGCGGCCCCGGGCTCGACGTCCGCGCAAAGCGGCGACACCGGGCAGTCCGCGCAGTCGTCGCCGTCGTCCAACGTGCTGCCGGCCGGCTTCACGCCGCAGGCCAGCACGCTGAAATCGATTGCCGAAAACGGCATCGTGCGGATCTCCGTGCAGAACCCGAGCGAACCGTTCTTCGGCGAAGACAAGGGCGCGCCGCACGGCTTCAACGTCGAGTTCGCGCGGCTGCTGTTCGCGGATCCGTCGTTCTCGCACGGCGGCAAGCCGGTGGTCGTCGATACGCGTCACGAGGTCGATACGTACCCGGGCGTGCCGAAGCAACTCCTCGATACGGACGCGAAGGGGAACCACGTGGTCGACGTCGCGATGGACGGGCTGACGTTCCCGGACAATACGCCGTCGGGCGTTGTCTATTCGGTGCCGTACGTCGACGATTTCGGCTACTCGCTGATCGTGCGGCAGGGCTCCGCGATCCGCTCGACCGACGATCTCGCGGGCAAGACGGTCGGTATCCTGAAGGGCGACCCGGACGTGCGTGCGTTCGTCACGCGCCAGTATCCGAACGTGAAGTTCGTTGAAATCGACGATTCCGATCCGGCGTTCATCGCGAAGAGCATCGACGGCCATACGGTCGACGCGTTCATCTACGACTATCCGTTCGCGGTCAGCTCGATCAAGGACACCGACCTGAAGTTCGCGGTGACCAAGCTCGACGGCTCGAACATCGCGTACAAGATCGGCGTGCGCGCCGACGACCAGGATCTGCTGATCTACCTGAATGCCGCGATCGCGAAGCTCAAGCAGTCGCCGCAATATCTCGACCTGCTGCGCAAGTACTTCGTCAGCGACCAGGCGGTGACGACCGCGGCCGCGTCGGGCGAACATACGTATGTGGTGAAGGCGGGCGACACGCTGAACATGATCGCGGCGAGCAAGCTCGGCAGCGGCCAGCGTTATCGCGAGATTCAACGCCGCAACAACCTTGCCAACCCGAACCTGATCCTGGCGGGCCAGCATCTGGTGATTCCGGTGCGGTAACGGCGGCGTGACGTGAACGAGGAAAGCTGAAGCGACGTGAAAGACTGCGCGCGGCCCGGCGGAAGTGATCCGCCGGGCCGCGCGCTTTTCTGCGTCAGTGCGTGATCGACAGGAACAGGTAAGCGGCGAACAGCGACAGGTGCACGACGCCGTGCAGCACCGTCGTACGCCCCTGGCTGAGCGTCAGCGTGCTGACCAGCAGGGTGAGCGCCAGCAGCACGGTTTCCATCGGGCCGATGCCGAGCGTGAGCGGCTGGCCGACCCAGATGAACACGGCCGCGACGGTCGGGATCGTGAGCCCGATACTCGCGAGCGCCGAACCGAGCGCGAGGTTCATGCTGGTCTGCAGGCGATTCGCACGCGCGGCGGTGACGGCCGCGAGCGCTTCCGGCAGCAGCACGAGCGCGGCGATCACGATACCGACCGCGGCCTCGGGCGCACCGAGCTTCATTACCGCATGCTCGACGGCCGGTGACAGCAGCTTCGCGAGCAGCACGACCGAGATGAGGCTCACGAACAGCAGCACCAGACTGATCAGCGCAGTGCGGTTGCTCGGCGCGGCCGCGTGCACCGCCTCGTTCGCGCTGTCGTGCGCGGCGAGGAAGTAGTCGCGGTGGCGCACGGTCTGCACGAACACGAATGCGCCGTACAGCACGAGCGACGACACGCCGGCGAACGCGAGCTGCGATTTCGAGAAGAACGGGCCCGGTGCGGCGTTCAGGTAGTTCGGCATCACGAGCGACAGCACCGACAGCGACGCCAGCACCGCGAGCGCCTTGCTGGCGCCACGGCCCTGGAAGTCCTGTTCGCCGTGCTTCCACGCGCCGACCAGCAGGCAGATACCGACGATGCCGTTGCAGATGATCATCACGGCGGCGAACACGGTGTCGCGGGCGAGGCCCGATTTCTCCGGGCCCGCGCCGAGCATCACCGACACGATCAGCGCGACTTCGATGACGGTCACGGCGACCGCGAGCACGAGCGTGCCGAACGGCTCGCCGACGCGGTGCGCGACGACTTCGGCATGGTGGACGGCGGCGAACACGGCGCCGGCGAGTGCGGCGGCGAACACCGCGATGACGAGGCCTTCGGCCGGCACGACGCGCGACAGCGCGAGGACCAGCCATGCGGCAAGCGGGGCCACGAGGGTCCAGCGCGGGAGCTGGTTGGACGAGAGCGGCATGGGGGTTTCCTTATGCGAGTGGCGGCGCGCGACGCGCCGTCACGGGTTGACGAAGCCCGGCCGTACTATCCGCCGAACGAGGATGATGAAACCGAAAGGGGGCGGCACGCAACGGTGCTGCCCTGGGTTCGCCGCCGTGAGGCAGCGAGGGGCGCGGGCGGGCTGGAGCCCGTCGCTGGATGAAACGGTTCGATGCGGCTGGCCGCAAGCGGCGAGGCGAGCACGTGTGACGACGCGCGGGCCGGAGGCTCGGTTCCGACCCCGGAAGGGCGGCCGACGATGGACGGCGGTGGCAGCGTGACACGCGGTTTCCCCCTGAAATCCGGCGGTTTGTCGAATTTTATCAGGCGTTCGGGGGTCACTATCTCATATTAGAACGCTTTCATTGACCTTTCGGTTTACAAAAAGTGCCCCGACCTTTCAATTTTTTGTCTTTGCAGTTTCCGTAACGGTCTCTTGCACGACAAATTCGGGCTCGCCCTGACATAAATCTACCGACCGGTCGGTTTATAATAGCCAGCACCTCCACTTCATGACGGATCGCAAGCGATGGCTGTTTCTTCTGCACATTCGGTGAACTCGGGCGCGCTGGCGCCGTCGTCCGTCGTCGGCGTGATCGGTGCCGGCGCGATGGGCGCGGGCATTGCGCAGGTCGCGGCGGCGGCCGGCCATACGGTGCTGCTGTTCGACCTGAACGAAGCCGCCCGCGACAAGGCGCTGGCCGGCATCCGCGCGCAGTTCGCGCGGCTCGCCGAGAAGGGCCGGCTCGAACCGGCCCAGGCCGACGCGGCAGGCGCCCGGATTCGCGCGGTGCGTGAACTGGCTGATTTCGCGGGCGCCGCACTGATCGTCGAGGCGGCGGCGGAGCGGCTCGACGTGAAGCGCGAGATCTTCGCGACCCTTGAGCGCCATGTCGACGACGCGTGCCTGCTGGCCACCAACACGTCGTCGATCTCGATCACGTCGATCGCGGCCGGGCTGCGCGTGCCGCAGCGCGTCGCCGGCCTGCATTTCTTCAACCCGGCGCCGCTGATGGCGCTCGTCGAGGTGGTGAGCGGGCTCGCGACCGCGCCCGAGGTCGCACAGGTGCTCTATGTCACCGCCGCCGCATGGGGCAAGCGGCCCGTGATGGCGAAATCGACACCGGGCTTCATCGTGAACCGCGTCGCGCGGCCGTATTACGCGGAGGCGCTGCGCGTGCTGAACGAGCAGGGCGGCACGCCGGCATCGATCGACGCGGTGATGCGCGAGGCCGGCGGCTTCCGGATGGGGCCGTTCGAGCTGATGGACCTGATCGGCCACGACGTGAACTTCGCGGTGACCGAATCGGTGTTCCGCGCGTACTTCAACGATCCGCGCTACACGCCGTCGCTGATCCAGCAGGAGCTCGTGAACGCGGGCTTCCTCGGGCGCAAGTCGGGGCGCGGCTTCTATTCGTATGCGGACGGCGCGACGCCGCCCGCACCCGATCTCGAAGCGCCGCGCGATGCGCCGGCCGACGTCGCCCTGTTTGCGCAGGA
>NZ_JAAGPB010000499.1:0-5700 GCF_017104585.1 Burkholderia sp. Ac-20392 | reverse complement strand
TTGCGATCGTCGCGGTGCTGGCGCTCGCGCTGCGCCGCTTGCCGGGCCATCTGCCGACGCTCGCGCTCGCGTCGCTCGCGCTGCTCGCGACGGTGCGCTACGTGTGGTGGCGCACCACGCAGACGCTCGATTTCCGCGGCCCGGTCGAGGCTGTTGCCGGCTACCTGCTGTACGGCGCGGAAGCCTATACGTGGATGATCCTGCTGCTCGGCTTCGTGCAGACCGCGTGGCCGCTCGACCGGCCGATCGTGCCGCTGCCCGACGATCCCGACACCTGGCCGACCGTCGACATCTACATCCCGACCTACAACGAGCCGCTGTCGGTCGTGAAGCCGACCGTCTTCGCCGCGCAGAGCATCGACTGGCCGAGCGCAAAGCTGCGCGTGTACCTGCTCGACGACGGCAAGCGCCCCGAATTCGAGGCGTTCGCGCGCGAAGCCGGCATCGACTACGTAACGCGCGACGACAACCGCCACGCGAAGGCCGGCAACATCAACCGTGCATTGCCGAAGACGCACGGCGAATACATCGCGATCTTCGACTGCGATCACGTGCCGACGCGCTCGTTCCTGCAGACGACGATGGGCGTGTTCCTGCGCGACCCGAAGTGCGCGCTCGTGCAGACGCCGCACCATTTCTTCTCGCCCGATCCGTTCGAGCGCAACCTCGGCACGTTCCGCGAGATCCCGAACGAAGGCAACCTGTTCTACGGCCTCGTGCAGTCGGGCAACGACCTGTGGAACGCGACGTTCTTCTGCGGCTCGTGCGCGGTGCTCAAGCGCAGCGCACTGGAAGAGGTGGGCGGCGTCGCGGTCGAGACCGTGACCGAGGATGCGCACACGGCGCTCAAGCTGCACCGGCGCGGCTATACGTCGGCGTACCTGCCGACCGTGCAGGCGGCCGGCCTCGCGACCGAAAGCCTCGCGGGCCACGTGAAGCAGCGCACGCGCTGGGCGCGCGGGATGGCGCAGATCTTCCGCATCGACAACCCGTTCCTCGGGCGCGGGCTCGGCTTCATCCAGCGGATCTGCTACGGCAACGCGATGCTGCACTTCTTCTACGGGATTCCGCGGCTGGTGTTCCTGACGATCCCGCTCGCGTACCTGTTCTTCCACCTGTACTTCATCAACGCGTCGGCGCTCGCGCTCGCGAGCTACGTGATCCCGTATCTCGTGCTCGCGAACGTCGCGAACTCGCGGATGCAGGGGCGCTACCGCCATTCGTTCTGGGCCGAGGTCTACGAGTCGGTGCTCGCGTGGTACATCGCGCTGCCGACCACCGTCGCATTCTTCAGCCCGAAGCACGGCAAGTTCAACGTGACCGACAAGGGCGGCAAGATCGACGAAGGCTACGTCGACTGGTCGACGTCGAAGCCGTATCTGGTGCTGTTCGGGCTGAACGTGCTCGCGATCCTCGCCGGCCTGTGGCGGCTCGTGGCCGACCAGGGCGACGAGGCATCGACGATCCTGATCACGCTCGGCTGGACCGTGTACAACCTCGCGATGCTCGGCGCGGCGCTGGCCGTGGCGCGCGAAACCAAGCAGGTGCGCGTCACGCACCGGATCGCGATGCGCGTGCCGGCCATGCTGCTGCTTGCCGACGGCTCGACGGCCGCGTGCTTCACGAGCGACTACTCGACCGGCGGCCTCGGCCTCGAAGCGGTGCTGGGGCTTCCGCTTGCCGTCGGCGACACGCTGACGGTGTGCGTGACGCGCGGCGACCGGCCGTTCCCGTTCCCGGTGCGCGTGAGCCGCGTGACGCCGACCCATGTCGGCGTGAGCTTCGAGGAACTGACGCTCGAACAGGAGCGCCAGCTCGTGCAATGCACGTTCGGCCGCGCGGATGCGTGGCTCGACTGGCACGAAGGCGAGCGCCTCGACACGCCGCTCGGCGGGCTGAAGGAAGTGCTGCGGATCGGCCTGGACGGCTATGTACGGATGTGGAAGGGTGCGGCGCGCGGCTTGCAGGCCATGCTGGCGCCGAAACTCGATCGGGCGCGCGACTGACGCGGCGCTCATCATGGAGTGGGTTAGATGACGTTCTGGAATCTGTATTTCATCCTGAAGTTCGCGCTGTTCGCGACCGGGCACCTGCAGCCGTTCTGGCTCGCGAACCTCGCGTTCGCGGTGGCGCTCGCGGTGAGCGCACCGATCCGGCGGCGTGCGTGGCGCATCGTCCGGCAGGTCGTCGCGATCGCGATCGCGGTGCCGCTGCTCGCGCGCGAGATGCATGCGCCGCCGCTTGCGCGGCTCGTCGAGGCCGCACGCGAAGTGAGCACGTTCCGCTTCGAATACTGGATGGAGCTGCTGCCGCGCCTGCTGCCGCCGGTGCTGCTGCTGACGGTGGCCGGCGCGCTGATCGTCTACTTCATCGTGAATCGCTGGCTGCGCGTCGCGACGTTCGTGCTGGCCGTGCTGATCGTGATGCCGCTGTGGCAGGCCGGCAGCGGGCTGATGGCGCGCGTCGTCGCACCGCTGCCGCAGCAGGCCAACGCAACAGGCACGACGATTGCCGGCCAGCCGGAGGATCACAACGCCGCGCTCGCGACGTTCCGCACGCAGGAATCGCAGCGGCAGGTCGCGTTCGGCCATCTCGGCAACGATCCGGCCGCGCAGTTCGACGTGATCGTGCTGCACATCTGCTCGCTGTCGTGGGACGACCTCGACGCCGCGAAGGTGCGCAACCATCCGATGCTGAGCCACTTCGACTACCTGTTCACCAACTTCAGCACGGCCGCGAGCTACAGCGGCCCGGCGGCGATCCGCGTGCTGCGTGCGAGCTGCGGGCAGGAAGCGCACGCCGACCTGTACAAGCCGGCGCCGCAGCAGTGCTACCTGTTCTCGCAGCTGGCGAGCGCGGGCTACAAGGTGCAGTCGCTGCTGAACCACGACGGCCATTTCGACAACTTCCTGCAGGTGATCCACGACAACATCGGCGTGCCCGACGCGCCGCCGGTGTCGAACGCGGCCGCGCCCGTCGCGATGCACGCGTTCGACGGCTCGCCGATCAAGGACGACTACTCGACGCTCGCGAACTGGTATGCACAGCGCGCGTCGGTGCCGGGCCCGGTCGCGTTGTACTACAACACGATCAGCCTGCACGACGGCAACCGGATCGTCGGCAGCTCGCTGACGAGCATCGACTCGTACCCGCAGCGCGCAACGAAGCTGATGGACGACTTCGATCGCCTGGCCGACCTGATCGCGCAATCGGGCCGCCGTGCGGTGATCGTGTTCGTGCCCGAGCACGGCGCCGCGCTGCGCGGCGACAAGTACCAGGTCGCGGGCCTGCGCGAGATCCCGACGCCGCGCATCGTGCACGGGCCGGTCGGCGTGCGGCTCATCGGCTTTGCCGGCAACCACGGCGCGACGACCGTGATCGATCAGCCGACCAGCTTCCTCGCGCTCTCGCAACTGCTGTCGAACCTCGTGTCGAACAGCCCGTTCAAGCCGGGCACGACGCTCGCGCAGTACGCGGCCGACCTGCCGCGCACGCGGATGGTGGGCGAGAACGAGGGCACGGTGACGATGCAGACGGCCGGGGGCTACTCGGTGAAAACTCCGGATGGCGTATGGATCGACGAACAGTAATTCCTCCGGGCGACGCCGATGACGATCGCCTGTCGCAACCGAACGACGTGCTCGGCCTCGCGCGGCATCTGCCCGCGCTCGATCCCGAGCGTTACGTCGACGAGCAGGCGCGTCGCGCGTTCATCGACTCGCTCGACCGCTGGCCGACGCTCGCGAAGCTGATGGGATTGAAGCCGTAAACGTACAACGGCCGGCATGTGTGCCGGCCGTTGTTTCTTGCGTGCGATTCCGCTGGCCGCCCCTTATCGCACGTTATTGCGCCTTGCGTTCCGGCTGGCGCGTCCACTGGTCTTCTTCACCAGGCACCTTGCCGAAGGTCTGATCGGCCCACGCCGCGCGGGCCGCGTCGATCTTCGCGCGCTCGCTCGACACGAAATTCCATTCGATGAACCGCTCGCCCGGCAGGTGCGCACCGCCGAGCAGCATCACGCGTGCGCCGTTCGCGCTGGCGAGCGCCACGGACGCGCCGGGTTCGAGCACGGCCATCGTCGTGGGGGCGAGCGGTGCGCCGTCGATGGTGAGGTCGCCGTCGACCAGGTACACGCCGCGTTCCTCGTGTTCGGCATCGAGCGCCAGCGTGCCGCCTGCCGCGAATTCCGCATACGCATAGAGCGTCGGCGAGAACACCGCGACCGGTGACGTGAGTCCGAACGCGGTGCCCGCGATCACGCGCACGCTCGCGCCGTCGCGCGTGAACGACGGCAGCGTGTCGGCCGCATGATGGACGAATGCGGGCGTGGTGTCTTCATGTTCGACCGGCAGCGCGACCCAGGTCTGGATTCCGTGGACCGGCTGATCATGCGGCCGGTCTTCGTCGGGCGAGCGCTCCGAATGCACGATGCCGCGGCCGGCCGTCATCCAGTTCACGTCGCCCGGCACGATCTTCTGCCGGAAGCCGAGGCTGTCGTGATGCATCAGCGAGCCGTCGAACAGGTAGGTGACGGTCGCGAGGCCGATGTGCGGATGCGGCAGCACGTCGATGCCGCGGCCGGCCGGCAACACGGCCGGCCCCATCTCGTCGAAGAAGATGAACGGGCCGACGAGGCGGGCGGCGCGCGCGGGCAGCACGCGGCGCACGACGAGGTTGCCGATGTCGCTTTCGCGCGGCGTGAGCAGGGTCTTGATCGTGGCGGACATGGTGGGGATCTTGTGGTCGAGGCGGGGCGCGTCAGGCGATCGCCGTGTCGATGGTGATCGGATGCGTGAGGATCTTGTGCACCGGGCACGCGTTCGCGATCTGCAGCAGCCGTTCGCGCTGTTCGCCGGACAGGTCGCCTTCGAGCGTGATGCGGCGCACGATCGTGCTGCCCGCGCTGCCCGATTCGTGCGCGAGCTTCACGTGCACTTCGGTGAGCGGCCAGCCCTTGCGCTGCGCATACATCTTCAGCGTGATCGCGGTGCATGCGCCGAGGCTCGACAGCAGCAGCGCGACGGGCGCGGGCGCCGCATCGCCGCCGCCGAGCGACGCCGGTTCGTCGGCGCGCCACTGGTGGACGCCATCGCTGAAGTGGACGAGGTAATCGACGGAGCCGATGCTCGCTTCGACGGACAGTTCGCTCATTGCAGTTCCATGTAAAGAAGGGGAGGCCGGCGGCGTGGCCGGGCGTTACGGTTCGAGCAGCCGCTGCAGCCGCAGTTCCTCGAAATCGAGCTCCGATTCGATCCGGTGCAGCACGGCGTCGTCGACCTTGCCGTCGCGATGCAGGTCGAGCAGCGCGCGGCGCGACACGCCGACGAGCTCGAGTTCGACGCGCAGCATGCGCGAGCGCACGTTGGCCGGTTCGGCGCCCTGGCGATGCGCGCGTTCGTTGAAGGTGACGCGGTTCCGGTATTCGGCGAGCAGGCGGTCGAGCGACGGCCGCTCGAGGGTCGAGCCGCGTTGTTCGAGCGCGTCGAGTTCGGCGAGCGCCGCGCCGAACGCATGCGCGCGCACCGCATGCTCGGACATCGTGTGCCGCGCGGCCGGGCGCAGTTTCAGCACGCGGATCAGCGGCGCGAGCGTGCCGCCTTGCACGACGAGCGTGGCGATGATCAGCAGGAACGTGCTGAACAGGATCAGGTCGCGGCCGGGGAAGTTGGCGGGCAGCGCGATCGCGGCCGCGAGGCTCAA
>NZ_JAAGPB010000498.1:0-5891 GCF_017104585.1 Burkholderia sp. Ac-20392 | reverse complement strand
GGGGGGGGGGGGGGGGGGGGGGGGGGGGGGGGGGGGGGGGGGGGGGGGGGGGGGGGGGGGGGGGGGGGGGGGGGGGGGGGGGGGGGGGGGGGGGGGGGGGGGGGGGGGGGGGGGGGGGGGGGGGGGGCGGGGGGGGGGGGGCGGGGGGGGGGGGGGGGGGGGGGGTGCGGCGAACCCCGGCCTGCCGCTCGCGTATCCTGGGGCGCGCCCCCGCGGCGTGCCGCGCCGCTCGCCGAGCCGCCGTTTGCCGATCATCAGGTCGAGCGCGCCCGCATCCAGCCCTTCATAAAGCCGGCTCGTCATGCCGGTGGTGATCTCCAGCGCGACGTCCGGGTGCGCTGCGCGGAACCCGGCCAGCACGTCCGGCAACGCGACGAGCGCGAGGTCGTCCGGTGCGCCGAGCCGCACCAGCCCTTGCAGCCTCGGCTTGCGGAACTGCGATTCCGCGCGGTTCAGCGCCTGCAGGATCACGTTCGCATGCACGAGCAGCGCCTCGCCGTCGGCCGTCATCGCGATCGAATGCGTGTCGCGCACGAACAGCCGCCGGCCGACGCTCTCTTCGAGACGACGGATGTGTTCGCTGACGCTCGACTGGTTGAGCCCGAGCTGCCGGCCTGCTTCGGTGAAGCTGCGGCAGTTCGTGACGGTCGCGAACGTGTTGAGCCAGACAGGATTGAGCATGGCGCATTGTCATCGGCATTACCGATGACAGTCAACGTCTTGAGGCGGCTTCCCGATGACCATCGGAATCGGTACCATCGTGCGCTTGAAGACCGGCAGGCGCCGCGCAATCGCGTAACGGCGTAACGGCGCCACCCGCGCCGGCCTTCGCACCACCGATTTCGCCATGTCCCGGGAACCCACACACTCCGCGCTGCTCTGGATCGTCGCCGCTGCATTCTTCATGCAGTCGCTCGACACGACGATCGTCAACACCGCCCTGCCTTCCATCGCACAAAGCCTGCACGCGTCGCCGCTCGCGATGCAGCCCGTCGTGGTCGTCTATACGCTGACGATGGCGATGCTCACGCCGGCGTCGGGCTGGCTGGCCGACCGGTTCGGCACGCGCCGCGTGTTCTCGCTCGCGATTCTCGTGTTCGTGCTCGCGTCGATCGGCTGCGCGGCGTCGCATACGCTCGGCCAGCTCGTCGCCGCGCGCGCGCTGCAAGGCATCGGCGGCTCGATGCTGCTGCCGATCGGGCGGCTCGCCGTGCTGCGCCGCGTGCCGGGCGAACAGTACGTCGCGGCGATCGCGTTCGTGTCGATCGCCGGCCAGCTTGGGCCGATCGTCGGGCCGACGCTCGGCGGCTGGCTGACGCAGGCGATTTCGTGGCACTGGGTGTTCATCGTCAACGTGCCGGTCGGCGTGGTCGGCTTCCTCGCCGTACAGCGTTACCTGCCGCACGACCAGGCGCAACAGCCGCCGCCGTTCGACTTCATCGGCTGTGCGCTGCTGTCGGTCGCGATGATCGCGCTGTCGCTCGCGATCGACCCGCCGATGCCCGCGCATCGCGCCGCGTGGGCAGCCGGGCTCGCCGTGGTCGGGCTGGCGAGCGCGCTTGCCTACCTGCCGCACGCACGGCGGCGCGCGCAGCCGCTGTTCCGGCTCGGGCTGTTCCGCGAGCCGAATTTCGGGTCGGGGCTGCTCGGCAACCTGCTGTGCCGGATCGGCACGAGTTCGGTGCCGTTCATGCTGCCGCTGCTGATGCAGGTGCAGCTCGGCTATACGCCGCTGCAGTCGGGGTTGATGATGCTGCCGGCCGCGATCGCGGGCGTCATCGCGAAACGCTGGATCGCGCCGCTCGTGAAGCGGTTCGGCTATGCGGCGTTCCTGGTCGTGAATACGGGGATCGTCGGGTGCGCGATCGCGGGGTTCGCGCTGGTGTCGGCGCGGCCCGCGCCGCTACTGGAAGGCGCGCTGCTGATCGTGTTCGGCGCGGCGAACTCGATGCAGTTCGCGGCGATGAACGGCGTGACGTTGAAGGGGCTGTCGCATGCCGACGCCGGCAGCGGCAACAGCCTGTTCACGATGATGCAGATGCTGGCGATGGGGCTCGGCGTGTCGATCGGCGGCGGCCTCGTCAACCTGTTTGCCGCCTATTGGGGCTCGATGGCCCACGGGTTCATGCTGTCATTCACGTGCATGGGCGTGGTGACGCTGCTGTCGTCCGTCGTGTTCCGGCGGATCGATACGGCCGCGCCGCCGGCCAGTGCAGCAGCGCGCCCGTCCGCGTGAGCGCGGACGTCAGTTCGCCTGGCGGCGCTCGACCACGCGCTTGAGCACCCAGCGGATCGACGAGCCGTCGGCCGGCGGCTGCGCAACGTGGTATTCGTCGATTTCGAGCGTGTACAGGTAGCCGGGCTGGTACGCGAAGCCTTCGATACCGGCGTACCACAGGCTCCACGGCTCGTTCGGGCTGTTGCGCACCTGCAGGCACTCCATCGGCGCGACGCCCGTGCAGCGCGCGGATTGCGGCGCGACATAGACGGTCCTGGTCACCGGCTTGCTGTCGGCCGGGCGCACCGCGTTCGGCGACGTCGCGACGGCGTCGGTCTGGCATCCGGCGAGGAGCGTGCTGCCGGCAATGACGGCCGCGCCGAGCAGCGTTCTGGATTGGCGAATCATCTGATGTTCCTCAGGAAGCGTTGGAGGGCCGATTAGAGGCCCCCACGGCGGGAAAGTTCACAAATAGCTTACAGAACGCGATCCGCCACGTTCATTCGTGGGATGTCGCGCGCGAGCCGATACGTTACCGTGATCCGGTTCAGCCGCGCGCATCGCCGCCGGCGGCTCGCCCGTGCACACCGGGCGACGGGGCCTGATCACGCCCTGCCGACCCGGTGGCCGCAACAGGAGACAACCCGAATGACCACGGCGCCCGCGGCCCTGCCGCCGCATCTTGCCCAATCGAAACTGACGCTCGAGCAGTTCGACGCATTGCTCACGACGATCTACGAAGGCCCGCTCGAAGACGTGCCGTGGGGCCGCGCGCTGGAGCAGATCCGCGTGCACCTGCACGCGAACTACGTGACGATGATCCTGCGCTGGCCCGCCAGCGGCCATGCGGGGCTGATGATCAATGCGTCCGAGCAGAATGCGCCGCTGTCGGGCGTCGCGTCGTACAACACCTACTACTACGCGCTCGATCCGTTCGTGAACCTGCCGAGCGATCGCGTCGTCACCGTCGACGAACTGCTCGGTGTCGGCGTCTGGCGCAACAGCGCGATGTATCGCGAGTTTCTCGAGCCGTTCGACGTCGGGTACCTGATGGGCGCCGACCTGCGCACGCCCGACGGCATCGAGTGCCGTTTCCGCGTGTGCCGCTCGCATCGCGACCGTGCGTTCTCGGCGACCGACAAGGCCGTCTGCAATGCGCTGCTGCCGCACCTGAAGCGCGCGGTGCGGCTGCACGCGAAGTTCGGGATGGTCGAATCCGAGCGCACGCTGTACGCGAGCACGATCGACCGCATGCTGGTCGCCACCGCGATCCTCGACGAGCGCGGCGCGATCATGAAGACCAATTGCGTCGCGGACGAGATCTTCGCCGAATGCGACGGCCTGCGCGTGCGCGGCGACGCGCTCGAAGCGTCGTATCCGCTGGAGGATCGCAAGCTGCAGAAGCTGATCCGGCAGGTGCTCGCGGAACGCGCGGGCGGTGCGCCGTCGGTCGCGCAGGCCATTGCCGTGCCGCGCCCGTCCGGCAAGCCGCCGCTCGGCGTGCTGATTCGCGCGGTGCCGCTCAGCGAATGGTCGGAGGACAATCCGCGCCGGCCGGCGTGCGCGATCTTCATCCGCGATGCCGAGCGCAAGTCGCAGGCGTCGCACGACATCGTGCGCAAGCTGTTCGACCTCACGCCGGCCGAAACCGCGCTGGCG
Source organism: Burkholderia sp. Ac-20392 (assembly GCF_017104585.1). Taxonomy (NCBI): domain Bacteria; kingdom Pseudomonadati; phylum Pseudomonadota; class Betaproteobacteria; order Burkholderiales; family Burkholderiaceae; genus Burkholderia; species Burkholderia sp. Ac-20392. The sequence goes on along the minus strand of NZ_JAAGPB010000498.1, from coordinate 2,014 downwards.
CTCGCACTCGTCAACGGGCAGACGCTCGAGGAAGCCGCCGACGAGCTCGCGATCAGCAAGAACACCGCGCGCTCGCATCTGCGCGCGATTTTTTCGAAGACGGGCGTCACGCGGCAGGCGACGCTCGTCAGGACGTTGCTGAACAGCGTGCTGTCGCTGGGGTGAGGCTTTCGTCACGACGGCCCCGCCATCGAATCCGCCTAGTCCGTTTCAACGTCGAAGCCCCGGCGCTTGCCGCCTAACCTGTCTCTTCACTCAGCGTCCCGGGAGACAGGCATGGAAAGCTTCGCAGGAAAAGTCGCCGTCGTGACCGGCGCGGCGACCGGAATCGGACGACAGGCCGCACTGTGCTTCGCCGAAGCCGGCGCGCAGGTCGCGCTGCTGGACACCGTCGTGTCCGCCGCCGAAGACGTCGCGCACGCGATCGAGCGCACCGGCGCCAGGGCGATCGTGCTGCGCACCGACGTGTCGCGCGCCGACGACGTGCGCGATGCGATCGACACGACGGTCGCCACGTTCGGTCGTCTCGACATAGCCTTCAACAACGCGGGCATCGCACCGCGCGGCGCGCCCGTCGCCGAATTCGACGAGGACGAATGGGATCGCACGATCGCCGTGAACCTGAAAGGCGTGTGGCTGTGCATGAAACATGAATGCCGGCACATGCTGTCATTCGGCGGCGGTGCGATCGTCAACACGTCGTCGATCATGGGGATTGTCAGCGGGCCCGGGCTCTCGGCTTATTCGGCATCCAAAAGCGGTGTCATCGGCCTCACGAAATCGGTGGCGATCGACTATGCGAACCGCGGCATCCGCGTGAATGCGGTGTGCCCTGGCGGCATCGCCCATACGGCGATCACCGACCGCCCGGAAAACCGCGACGACATGGCGCGACTGACGCAGGCCACGCCGATGGCGCGGCTCGGCGAGCCGCGCGACATCGCGGAAACGGTGATGTGGCTGTGCTCGCCCGCCGCGCGCTTCGTCACCGGTCAGGCGATCGCCATCGACGGCGGATTTACCGTGTGGTGATCGTGTACCATCGGCGCTTCCCGATATGCTTGATTGCGCTGCGTTCGTCCGTCCGTTCACGTGCGCACGATCCGCGCAGCGCACCCCGCTTCGCATGACCTCACCCGTTCCGTCCGACACCGCGCTGCGCCCGCTGCCGATCGATGCGCTGACCGTGCCGGCCGCGCTCGACGGACGCACGGGCGCCAACCGCGCGAACAGCGCGCATCCGCAGATTGCCGCGACCAACGACCTCGATGCGGTGCGCGCGTGGCTCGCCCGCTTCGTCGATACGCCGACCACGTTCCAGAACTACCGCAAGGAAGCCGAACGCCTGCTGCTGTGGGCCGTGATCGCGTGCGGCAAGCCGCTGTCGTCGCTCACGCACGAAGATCTGATCGTCTACCGGCAGTTCCTGCTCGCGCCCGCGCCGGCCGAGCTGTGGTGCGCGAACGGCGGGCGCAAGCATCCACGCGACGATCCGCGCTGGCGGCCGTTCTACGGGCCGCTGTCGGCGGCCAGCCAGCGGCAGGCGCTGGTGATCCTGAACGTGATGTTCTCGTGGCTCGTGCAGGCCGGCTATCTGGCCGGCAATCCGCTCGCGTTGTCGCGGCAGCGGCAGCGCCGGCCCGCGCCGCGCGTCACGCGCCATCTCGGGCAACCGTTGTGGCAGTCGGTCAAGGACGCGATCGCCGCGATGCCGCGCGACGATGCACGGACGCGTTTCCACGCCGATCGCGCGCGCTGGCTGTTCACGCTGCTGTATCTCGGCGGGCTGCGCATCACCGAAGCGGCCGACACGACGATGGGCCAGTTCTTCTGCCGGCGCGACGCCGACGGGCGCGATCGCTGGTGGCTCGACGTGACGGGCAAAGGCGGCCGGCAGCGGCTCGTGCCGGCCACCGACGAAATGATGGCCGAGCTGTCGCGCTACCGGCGCGCGCATGGCCTGCCCGCCTTGCCGTTCGACGGCGAGCCCACACCGCTCGTGCTGCCGGTCGGG
>NZ_JAAGPB010000497.1:0-5795 GCF_017104585.1 Burkholderia sp. Ac-20392 | reverse complement strand
CGCCGTCGCAGCGGCCAGCAACAGGGTTCGACGTTTCGATGAGTAGGTCATGTCGGTTGTCTCGTGGTGGAATGTGAGCGAAATGGTGTTGAACGCGCCCGGCCGGCGAGACAGCACTATCGGGACTTTACGGTTGCCTGACAAGCAACGATAATTGAGCGCTGACAAAAGAATTTCTTATGACTAAGCTCCGCCCTCATCTTCCGCTCAATGCACTGCGCGCGTTCGAATCGTCGGCGCGCCACCTGAACTTCACGCGCGCCGGCCTCGAGCTGAGCGTGACCCAGGCCGCGGTCAGCCAGCAGGTGCGTTCGCTGGAAGAGCGGCTCGGCTGCACGCTGTTCACGCGGCTGCCGCGCGGCCTCGGGCTCACCGACGAGGGGCGCGCGCTGCTGCCCGTGCTGAGCGACGCGTTCAGCCGCATCGAGACGGTGCTCAAGCAGTTCGACGGCGGGCGCTTCCACGAGGTGCTGACGCTCGGCGTCGTCGGCACCTTTGCCATAGGCTGGCTAATGCCGCGCTTGAAGCAGTTCGGCGACACGCACCCGTTCGTCGAGCTGCGGATGCGGACCAACAACAACGTCGTCGACCTTGCCGCCGAGGGCCTCGACTTCGCGATCCGCTTCGGGGAAGGCAACTGGCCGACCACGCGCAACGAGCGCCTGCTCGACGCGCCGCTCACCGCGCTGTCCGCGCCGGACATCGCGCGGCGCCTCTCGCAGCCAGCCGATCTCGCGAACGAAACGCTGCTGCGCTCGTACCGCATCGACGAATGGCACGGCTGGTTCGATGCGGCGCAGCTCGCACCGTGGGCGGTCAACGGGCCGGTGTTCGACTCGTCGCGGCTGATGGTCGAGGCTGCGATGCAGGGCGCGGGCGTCGCACTCGCACCGGCGTGCATGTTCGCGCGCGAACTGCAGCTCGGCCTGCTCGCGCGGCCGCTCGACATCGACGTGCGCGCCGGCGGCTACTGGCTCACCTCGCTGAAGTCGAAGCCGCTCACGCCGGCAATGACACTCTTTCGCGACTGGATCGTGGCCGAAGCGGCGGCTACGGCGCAGGCCGAATGACACGGCCCGGCTTGTCCACAGAAAGTGTTGGCAAGGATGTGGATATCCTGGGTACCCGGGACCTAAACCCTTGATCGCGCACGAATTAACGCGCCGACTCAGACATCGGGCAGCCTGTATTCACGGGCTTCGCGAGCCGGCCTCCGGCAGCCCGATCCTCAACTGTCGCGACGCAATCGATTGCGAGTTGTCCACAGAATATGTTGGCAAGCCTGTGGATATCCTTCCAGCGCGGCGCGTAACACCCTGATACAAAAGGGGATTCAATACATGGACCTTGCGAGGTCAACCCTGTGGCAGCGCCGGGGCTTTCGCACGGCCCGCGCCGCACCCGATTCAAGGCCGGACGGTTCTCCACAGATTGTGTTGGCAAGCTTGTGGATATCCTGCGTACCGGCCACCTAACTCATTGAGCGCACGGGGTTTTGTGCTTCATCTGCAGAATCGGGCAACGCCGGCGCAGCCCGTGCGGCACGCGCCGGCGCCACCCAGGCCTCAATGCCGGTCGAGCCCGCCGCGCAATTCGCTCGCCTTGTCGCGCAGCGCCTCGTAACCCGAGCGCGCATGCTCGGGCAGGTCGGGATCGCCGATCAGCGCGCCGAGCGTTTCGATCAGGCTGAACAGGATGCCCTTCGCCGCGCCGACCGCGATGCTCTGCGATTCGATCGACTTGTGCAGGTGGTCGACCGCCGCTTCCAGATTCTCGAGCTTGTGCTCGCTGTCGTCGGGCCGGTTGTCGGTCGTCATCGTCTACCTCCGCCATCGTTCAAGGGTCATGTCACGATTCTATGCCGCTGCGCGCGAACGTGGCGCGACATCGCGCAACGTTCGCGCAGCGCCGCGCTACAGCACCGCGACTACCTTCACGCGGCCCGGCTGCTCCGCCGACGCGACGACCTGGCCGTCGACGCGACGGAACGTGAGCGACACGGTTTCGTCACCGACGCGCAACGCGTCGATCCGCAGCCAGTCGACGCCTTCCGGCAGCGCCGGGCGCTCGACGCGCACCTCGTGGCGCGACGCGTCGATGCTCACGCCGAGGCAAGCCTGCAACATCATGAACGGCGCGCCGGCCGCCCACGCCTGCGGCAGGCAGGCCACCGGATAGGCGGTCGGCGGTTCGCCGCGCCGGCGCGGGAACCCGCAGAACAGCTCGGGCAGCCGCATCTCGAAACTCACCGCTGCCTCGAACAGCGCGCGCAGCAGGTTCACCGCGGCTGTTTTGTCGCCGTAGCGCGCGAGCCCGCGCGCGATCAGCGCATTGTCGTGCGGCCACACCGAGCCGTTGTGATACGCCATCGGGTTGAAGCGCGGCTGGCCGGCCGCGAGCGTGCGGATGCCCCAGCCCGTCTGGAACAGCGTCGAGCCGAGCACGCCGGCGACCGCCGCGCCGCGCTCGGCGTCGGGCAGCCCGAACGCGAGCAGGTGGCCCGCGTTCGACGCGAACACGCGGCACAGGTCGCCATGACCGTCGAGCGCAATGCCGTAGAAATCGCCTTCCGGCATCCAGAACAGCGCGTCGACCTGCTCGCGCAGCGTCTTCGCGCGCAGGGCATAGCGCGTGGCATCGGCCGCGTGGCCGCGCCGGTGCGAGCACATCGACATCGCATCGAGCGCCGCGCACGCATACGCCTGCACTTCGACGAGCGCGATCGGGCCGTCCGGGAAGCGGCCGTCCGCGTGGAACACCGAATCGTGGCTGTCCTTCCAGCCCTGGTTCGCGAGGCCGCGCTCCGACGTGCGCTGGTAATCGAGCAGTCCGTAAGGATTGCGGTCGCACTTGTCGATCACCCATTGCGCGGCGCGCTCGAGCGCGGGCCACAGCTCGTCGATCAGCGCATCGTCGCCGGTACGTTCGACGTACGCGCCCGCGAGCACGATGAACAGCGGCGTCGTATCGACCCCGCCGTAGTACAGCGCGAACGGCACCTCGCCCGTCGCGGCCATCTCGCTGCGGCGGAACTCGTGCATGATCTTGCCGGGCTCCGCATCGCGGAACGCGGAAGTCTCGCGCGCCTGATGCTCGGCCAGGAAGCGCAGCACGCCGCGCGCGAGCGACGGCTGCAGCCACAGCATCTGCAGCGACGTGATCACCGCGTCGCGGCCGAACGGCGTCGAGAACCACGGAATGCCCGCATACGGGTACGGCCCCGTGTCGAGCTGGGTCGTGAGCAGCCCGAGATCCGCGAGCGAACGATCGAGCCACGCGTCGAACAGCGGATTGCCGGTGTTCACGCGCGCCATCGATTCGCGCCGCGCGCGCATCTCGCGGTGCACGCCGACGAGCGCGGTGCGCAGCGCGACGCGGCCGCAGCCCGGCCCTTCCGCATGCACCGGGCCGAGCGTCGCATCGACGGTCAGGTAGATCGACACGCAGGCCTGCGCGGCGATCGTCAGCGTGTAGTCGGCACGATCGACCGACAGCGCGTCAGGCGCCGGCGAGAAATGCACGGTCACATTGCGCTCGACGCTGTCGAGGCCGTCATAGCGCATCCGCACCGCGCCCGCGTCGACGCGCGGCGCCACCACGGTGCCGCGCTTCGGGCGCTGCGTGCCGCGCACCTCGAACATGTCCTTGAAATCGGCCGCGAACGACAGCGACAGCGGCACCTCGGCTTCGCTCGCGCCGTAGTTCGTCAGCGTCAGCGCTTCGTAAAGCACGTCGCCCGCGAGCACGCGCATCCGCTCGATGTGGATCACGCCCTCGGGCGTTTCGTGGCCCCCGAGCGGCGGCAGCGGGCGGTTCGTCAGGTGGGCGGTGAACGACGCGTTGTCGGCGCTCGTCGCGCCCGACAGCAGCGACGGCGCGCGGCCGCCGAAGGTCAGGCGCCACTTCGACAGCACGCGCATGTCGTCGACGAACAGGCCGTCGTCATGGCCGCCGATGTCACCGAGCGCGTCGCTGACCACGAACGCATCGCCGGATTTCAGGACGTACTGGTTGTTGCGCGCCAGGGCCTGCGGATCGGCTTCGGGCGCGATGAATGCGGGGCCCGACGCCGGGGTCGGGGCAGCAGGCGCGACTTGCGGCGCCTGGGTCGTCGTGGCTTCAGCGTGATTCGGCATCGATGCTCCTGTGTCGGGTCGCAACGCGCGGCGCGTCGCGTGTTTCGCACAGGATAGGCCAGAACGGGGAACGTGCGCAGCGAGGAAAAAGACGCGATGCCATGCGACGTTGTCGTCGCCGCATGGCATCGCGCAGGCACCTCAGTCGCTGATCAGAACTTCCACAGGATGTTGCCGAGAATCGCGTTGTCGCGCACGCCGCTGCCGTACTGGCCGCTGTACGTGAGGCCGAGCGTCAGGCGCTTCGTGATGTTCGCGTCGATCCCGGCCTCGAGCACGGCGCTGTCGCGAGCAATCGGCACGCCCGACACCTGGAACGACGTGCCGCCATTCGCGAACGTGAACGACGACGACGGACTCACGTTGCCGAACGCATGCCGCCAGCCGACCGTCCCGCGCGCGGTGAACGTGCCGCTCGCGATCGAGCCGAGCTGCGATGCCGCGCGCAAGCCGAGGGTCGAGAAGCCGACGTGGGTCGTCTCGCCGCCGGCGCGCAGCGCGGCCGCGCCACCGGTTTCCGTATAGCCGTCGGTATGCAGGTTCACATACGCGAGGCCCGCGAACGGTTCGATGGCCACGGGCCCGACCGGCAGCGCGTAACCGACTTCGCCGAACACCTGGGCCGAATTCGCGTCGTAGCCGGCCGAATCGTGATCGGAGAAGCCCGCGAAGCCCGGCGAACGGTCGCTGTTGATCCGGTACCACGTGTACGACGCGCCGCCGCGCACGCCGAGCGCGCCGTACTGCGCGCCGCCGTACAGCGACAGGTAGTAGCTGTTCACCGACGCCGACGAACTCTGGTCGTTGTCGAGCGAGCTGTGCGTGACACCTGCTGCCAGACCCGCACGCCACTTGTCGTTGAGCGCCATGTCGGCACCGGCGATGAAGCCCGTCATGCTGCGGTTGATCGTCGACGCATTGCCGTCGCCGGTGAGCCGGCTGCGGCCGCCGAACGCCTGCCCCCAGACGACCGGCTGGTAAGGCGTGCCGCCGTAGCAGCCGTCGCGCGAGCCGATCCGGCGTTCCGGCGGCAGCGTCGGGTCGACCGCGCCGGCCGTGTTGTCGCCGCACAAGGCTGCGCCCCCCGACGACAGCGCGGCGAGCGGGCCCGATCCGGGCGCGAGGCCCTGGCGGACGCGATCCGTCACCGCGTCGCGTACATAGCGGCTGTCGAGCAGCAGCATGCTCTTCAGGCTCGCCTGCAGTTCGCCGTCGAGCAGCCCGTATGCACGGCGTGCGGTCGTCGCATCGGTCGTCAGTATCGCGTCGTACAGCGGATTGCCCGCGCCGAGCCCGCCGAGCGCGGCCGCGACCGCACGCTGGTTCGGCGTCGTCGCGACATCGGGGAAGGCGGAACCGTTCGAGACCAGCCGCAGGTACACGTGATCCGGATCGTAGCTGAGCGTCGGTGCGAGGAACGCGTAGTTCGCATTCACCTGGCTGAATGTGCCCTGCACGCCCGACGTCGCGGTCACGATCGTGTAGGTCGTGCTCGGCTGGTAACCGCTCTGGTTCGCGAGCACCTGCACGGTGCCGCCGTTCAGCGTCGCCGTGCCGCTTGCCGAGAGGCTGCCGCTCTGCTGCGGCGAGGCCGCGACCTGGAACGTCGAGCCCGGCTGGAACGTGACGTTGCCGCCCACGTTCAGCGCCGCGCCCGGA
>NZ_JAAGPB010000496.1:0-6022 GCF_017104585.1 Burkholderia sp. Ac-20392 | reverse complement strand
CCGCGGGCGCGGGCCGGCCGCGTCGAGCGGGGCCATCGTCGCCATGCCGTTCGTGAACGCGGCGGCACGCGCCGCCGCGCACCACCGCCCCACCTCTGCTCGACGGCGTTTCCCCATGCGGTAGTATGGCGACTCGATGGAAACCCCGATGGACTCACACGAATGGCCCAGCCTGATCTCCCGACCCCTTCCAGCGCCGGCCAGGATGCCCAGGCGCTCGTCCTCATCGCCGAGGACGAACCCGAGATCGCCGAGATCCTGACCGCCTATCTCGCACGCGGCGGCCTGCGCACCGTGCATGCGGCCGACGGCCGCCGTGCACTGGAACTGCATCTGCAGCTCAAGCCCGACCTCGTGCTGCTCGACGTGCAGATGCCGCACGTCGACGGCTGGAAGGTGCTCGCCGAAATCCGTCATCGCGGCGACACGCCGGTGATCATGCTGACCGCGCTCGACCAGGACATCGACAAGCTCACCGGCCTGCGCATCGGCGCCGACGACTACGTGGTGAAGCCGTTCAACCCCGCCGAAGTCGTCGCGCGCGCGCAGGCGGTGCTGCGCCGTTCGATGGCCGGCTCGCGCCAGGAAGAACAGCGCGTGCTGCGGGTCGCGCCGTTCGAGATCGATCTCGAACACCACGAAGCCACGCTCGAAGTGGGCAGCGAACGGCACACGCTCGTGCTGACGCTCACCGAGTTCAAGCTGCTCGCGCAGCTCGCGCGCGCGCCGCGGCGCGTGTTCAGCCGCGCCGAGCTGATGGCCACCTGCCTGCCGGAAGGCGACGCGCTGGAGCGCACGGTGGACAGCCACGTCAGCAAGCTGCGCAAGAAGCTGGACGATCTCGGCGTGCAGGGCGTACCCGTCAGCGTGCGCGGCGTCGGCTACAAGCTCTGGAGTTGACCGTGAAGCTCGATGGCCTGAGCCGGCAGATCGCGCTGACGATGGCCGGGATGGTGTTCGGCGTGACGCTGCTGATGGTGCTCACCGCCACCATCTTCTACTACGTCGCGTTCAACTACTGGCCCGCGCATTTCAACACGAAGAACCTCCTGCCGACCGCGCCGGAATGGCTGTGGCTGATCGCCACTACGTCGGTCGGCCTCGTGCTGTCGGTCGCGGTCGCCGTCAATCTCGCGCGGCGCATCCTCGTGCCGCTCAATTCGGTCACCGACAGCATTCGCCGCGTCGCACGCGGTGATCTCGGCGCGCGCGCCGTCACGGGCGACCGCTCGCTGCACGAAGCCGCGCTGCTCGCCGACAACTTCAACGCGCTCGCCGACGAGCTGCAGCGCGTGACCAACGAGCAGGCGATCTGGAACGCCGCGATCGCGCACGAGCTGCGCACGCCCGTCACGGTGCTGCGCGGGCGCCTGCAGGGGCTCGCCGAAGGCGTGTTCAAGCCCGACGAAGCGCAGTTCCGCAGCCTGCTCGCGCAGGTCGAAGGGCTGACGCGGCTGATCGAGGATCTGCGCGTGGTCAGCCTCGCGGATGGCGGCCACCTGAGCATCGAGCTCCGCGACGCCGATCTCGCCGCCGACGTGCGCGCCGTGGTCGACGTGTTCACTCATACGCTGCAGGCCGCCGGCCAGCATCCGGTGCTCGATCTCGACACGCGGCGCATGTGCTGCGACCCGGTGCGCATCCGTCAGGCGCTGCTCGCGCTGCTGGAAAACGCGCGCCGCCATGCGGTGCCCGGCACGATCCGCATCCAGACATGCATTGAAGAAGGCATGTGCCGGCTGCGCGTCGAAGACGACGGCCCCGGCATCCCGGCCGATTTCGCGCCGCACGTGTTCAAGGCCTTTCGGCGCGTCGACGAGTCGCAGCCCGGCGGCAGCGGCCTCGGGCTCGCCGTCGTCGCGGCGATCGCGCATGCGCACCATGGCGAAGCCGTCTGCATGCCGACCGGCGCGGGCGGTACGCGATTCGAAGTGCAGTGGCCCGACAACCTCGTGCCGGCACCGGAAAACGAGCGCTTTCCGGCTTAACGCGCCGCCGTTACGTCGACTTTGACCGTCACGCTTGCGGTTCGCACCCGACCTGTTCGATCGGCGGGTTGAACCCGAGCACCGTGTACTCCCGCACGGACACTTTTCCTTTCCCCGCCGCGCCCTGCACGACGACCGCGCGCACCGCACCGGCCCGGTCGAATTTCAGGCGGGTGCCAACGGTCGCGTTGCGCAGCGCCTCCACTTCCTCGATCCGCGCGATCGCCAGCTTGCGCACCGCGCCGGACACGTACACCGGCAGGAACACCAGCGCGATGAAGATCGACACCGCATCCTTCGAGGCGGTGTCCAGCACCGGCTGACCCGACATCACGAGCGACAGCGACGTCGCCGCGACGAAGATCGCGAGCACGGTCGCGCCCACGCCGAGCGACGAGAACCGCTCGGCCGCCTTCTTCATGCGTGCCTTCACGAGCGCGCGCGTGGTCGCGGCGGGCACCAGCCATTCGCGCTGCGCGCCGTGGTACCCGGCGAAACCGAGAAACAGCGTCGCGACGGCACTGATGCCGATGGCGGTGTACAGCGCGTCGAACAGCACGCAGACGAATTCGAGCACGAACACGATCACCGGCGGCCACAGCAGCAGACGGAACGAATAGCCGTCGCGGCCATGCCCGCGGATCCACCATTTCACCGGCGGCAGGTCCCAGAAGCGGCTCTCGCGGCGGAGTGAAAGTTCTTCGTCGTCGGTCAATTCTTCACCTGTGGTGCTCCGTTGCATCGGGTGCGGCTGATGCGAATGATGCCCCTGAAACGGGAATGAATACCTGGGGTTATCGATTGATCCCAAAGATTCATTAGACAGTGTCTCCGCCGCCGCGCGATGCTGGCCCGGCCAGTGAACGCGGCGTCATCGCCACGCCGCGCACGAGAATGGAGTGAGACACATGCCTAACGACCACCGTCAACGGCGCCACACCCTGTGGCTGCTGTGCGCGCTTTCGTTCATCCTCTACGTCGACCGCGTCAACCTCGCGACTGCGGCCGGCGCGATCAAGGCCGAACTCGGCCTGTCGAATACCGAACTTGGCGTCGCATTCTCCGCGTTCGCGTATTCGTATGCAATCTGCCAGATCGGCGGCGGCTGGATCGCCGACCGGTTCGGCGCCCGCATCACGCTGATCGGCTGCGGGCTGATCTGGGTCGTGTCCACCTTCACCACCGGCTTCGTGCACAGCCTCGGGCTGCTGTTCGCCGCGCGCCTGCTGCTCGGCATCGGCGAAGGCGCGACGCTGCCCGCCCAGGCCCGCGCGATCACCCACTGGTTCCCGCGCGAGCGGCGCGGCGTCGTACAGGGCTTCACGCACTCGTTCTCGCGGCTCGGCAACGCGGTCACGCCGCCGATCGTCGCGGCGCTGATGACCTGGCTGTCGTGGCGCGCGGCGTTCTTCGTGATCGGCGCGGTCACGCTGGTGTGGCTCGCCTGGTGGATCGTCGGCTTCCGCGAATATCCGCTCGGCGACGAAGCCGGTCACGATCGCCCGCGCGCGGCCCGCCCCGCGCCGCCCGCCGGACCGACGCCGTGGGGGCCGTTGTTCCGCCGCATGGCGCCGACCATCTTCGTCTACTTCTGCTACGGCTGGACCGCGTGGCTGTTCTTCACGTGGCTGCCGACGTTCTTCCTGAACGGCCAGGGGCTGAACCTGAAGTCGACCGCGCTGTTCGCGTCCGGCGTGTTCTTCGCGGGCGTGGTCGGCGACACGCTCGGCGGCTGGCTGTGCGACCGCATCTACCGGAAGACCGGCAACCTGGCGCTGTCGCGCCAGAGCGTGATCGTCGCGAGCTTCGTCGGCGCGCTCGTGTGCCTGCTGCCGCTCGCGGTCGTGCACTCGACGGCCGGCGTCGCGCTGTGCCTGTCGGGGTCGTTCCTGTGCCTCGAACTGACGATCGGGCCGATCTGGGCCGTGCCGAGCGACATCGCGCCGGCCCACGCCGGCATCGCGAGCGGGATGATGAACGCGGGCTCCGCGATCTCGGGGATCCTGTCGCCGATCCTGTTCGGCTATCTCGTCGATCGCACGGGGAGCTGGACCGTGCCGTTCATCGGCTCGGTCGCGATGCTGCTGATCGGCATCGTCGCCGCGCTGCGGATTCGCCCGGAACGCACGCTGTCGGAATCGATGCCGGCGCTCGCGGATGCGCCCGCCGCGCCGTCGGCGCGCTGAAGCGGGTCGCTTGGGGTTTGCCTGCGTCGGCGGTCTTGCCGGCGGTGGCGTCGCAATTCACTGCGGTTCGCGATGGTGGTGGCTTGCTTGGCTTGCTTGGCTTGGCTTGCTTGGCCGGTTCGGTTGATTCGGCTGGTTCGGCTGGCTCGGTTGGCTCGGTTGGCTCGGTTGGCTCGGCTGGTTCGGCTGGTTCGGCTGGTTCGGCTGGTTCGGCTGGCTCGGCTGGCTCGGCTGGCTCGGCTGGCTCGGCTGGCTCGGCTGGCTCGGCTGGCTCGGCTGGCTCGGCTGGCTCGGCTGGCTCGGGTGACTCGGGTGACTCGGGTGACTCGGGTGACTCGGGTGACTCGGGTGACTCGGGTGACTCGGGTGACTCGGGTGACTCGGGTGATTCGGGTGATTCGGGTGATTCGGGTGATTCGGGTGATTCGGGTGATTCGGGTGATTCGGGTGATTCGGGTGACTCGGGTGATTCGGGCGGTTAGGCTGATTCGGCCTGCCCGGCTGACTCGGCCAGCGCGGCTGGTTTGGCCACCTCGGCCGGCGCGGCTGACTCGGCCGCCTCGGCTGGCAAACCGCGCCATTACACGCCGCCGTCATCCCCGCCCCCTTCGCGGTGAAACAGCGCGAGAAACTGCTGCGCGGGGATGCTCAGCGGCCGGTCGCGCCGCACGAGGCTGCCGTACGACGGCAGCTTCTGTTCGAGCGTGTAGTCGACGATCGCGACGAGCCCGTGCTCCGCATTGCGCTGCGCCACCGTCAGCGGAATCACGCCGAGCATCGGCGAACGGTCGACGAGGTTCATCGTGGTCAGGATCGACCCCGTTTCGACCAGCCCGCGCGGCATCGGCTGATGCCGCGCGTTGAACTCGCGCTCGACGACCTCGCGCGCCGGGCTGCCGGCCGGCTGCAGGATCCACGCGTAATCGAGCAGCGCGTCGAATTCCACGGGCCCCGCACCCGCGAGCGGATGGTCGCGGCCCGCGATGATCGCGAGCGCCTCGTCGTCCACCACGCGGAAGTCGCAATCGGTCCCGACGTGCCGCCCGATCACCACTTCGAGCACGCCTTCGAGAAGCTGCGGCATCAGCCGGTCGCTCGTATCCACCGCGATGTCGATCGCCAGCAGCGGATAACGCGCCTTCAACTGCACCAGCGCCTCGGTGAGCCGCCCCGGCGACGCCGCCATGATGCTGCCGATCGCCAGCCGCCCCGCGCTGCCGAGCTGCAGCTCGCCGAGCTCGCGGTTCAGCGCCTCGACACTGCCGCGAATGCCACGGAAATAGCCGAGCACGCGCTCGCCGGCCGGATTCAGCACGAGCCCGCGCCCGACGCGATCGAACAGCCGCTGGCCGAGCGCGCTCTCCAGCTCGGCCAGCATCTTCGTCGCGGCCGGCTGCGTGAGGCCCATCTGGTCGGCCGCCGCGCGCAGCGTCGAGCATTCGTCCACGGCCAGCAGCAGCGCGATCTGCCGCATGCGCAGCCGGTTCAGCAACTGCGGCGTCGAGTCTCGTCGGTCGATCGAGCCCATCTTTGATTACTCCAGGTTATCGATTCATCAAGAGTTTTCAATTTACCGACTCATTCCGTCTACCTAGCATGAACCCCATAGACAAACGGCCACGCGCCGCCACCGGAGACACCGCATGCACACCCCCTCGCCCGCCACGCCCCTGCCCGTCGTCGCGCTGACGCTCGGCGACCCCGCCGGCATCGGCGCCGAGCTGATCGCGAAACTGCTCGCCCGCCCCGACGCCACCGCCCACGCGAATCTCGTGCTGATCGGCGATCGCTGGCTGTGGGAAGCCGGCCAGCGCGTTGCCGGCGTGACGGTCGACGTCGAACCCGTCA
>NZ_JAAGPB010000495.1:0-238 GCF_017104585.1 Burkholderia sp. Ac-20392 | reverse complement strand
CTGACGAAGTGGCGCTGACTGAGGTAGTGGATGACTTTAGTTAGAGGTGTACGTCATGGACACTGATATATAAACGTGTACCGGATATGTTAAGATGTCAACGAAGAAGTCATGGTAGATGCAGGCATTGATATGACAGGGAGTAGAGAGGATGCACGACAGAGTCTACAATCGGTTTATGAAGGCATCTGTTTGCAGGATTATAGTCGGAGTATGTTATTTTTTTTTTTTTTTTTTC
>NZ_JAAGPB010000494.1:0-5600 GCF_017104585.1 Burkholderia sp. Ac-20392 | reverse complement strand
CGCGGCCTGCGGCGGCGCGTGCGACGTGGCAGGTGCAGGCCGCGCAAGACAGCATGTTCGCGGCCGCTGACGATCTGGCGGCGCTGACCAGCGGCGTGATGGCGGGTACGGCGATGCGCCATCCGGAAACGGCCGGCGCGCTGGTCCTCGCGCGCCTGCTGGGCGACCTGCGCGAATACACCGGCCGGCTCGGCTCGCTGTTCGTCGCGCCGCTGGTCAGGAGCGAGACGCTCGACAACGATCGGCTGGCGCGCATTCTCCAGATGCGCGGGCGCATCGTGCAGCTCCGCGCACTGATTGCCGGCGCGATCGCGCCGCCGCTCGACGACGCGATGCTGTCGAATGACCTGGCGCGGTTGAACGACACGATGGACGGCAGCTTCCTGCCGCTCGTCGCCGCGACGCTGCGCGCGGGCCGCACGGGCGCCTATGCGATGAATGCCGAGGATTTCGCGTCGCGGGTCATGCGGGACCTCGACGCACCGGCGCAGTTGCGCGACCACGTGCTCGACCTCACGCGTGCGCGTGCGGTGGCGCTGCGCGACGCGGCGCGGATCCGGATGACCTTGTCCGCTGCCGAGGCGGCGTGTTGCATCGCGATCCTGTTCCTGCTCGTGCGCGGCACGCAGCGGACGCTGTCGAAACCGCTCGATGCGCTGACCCGGCGCATCGTCGCGTTGAGCCAGGGCGACGTGTCGCCGATCGTCCGGATTCCGGGCACGAGCCCCGAGATCGGGCACGTGAACGATGCACTGGACGCGCTGCGCGGCGCCTACGTCCATCGCACGCTGCTCGAGCGGCAGCGCAACGACATGCTGACGCTGTTCTCGCACGACATGCGCGCGCCGCTCACCTCGGTCATCGTGCTCGTGAACACGCCTGCCGCTTGCCCGCCCGACTGCACGCTGCGCGAGCGCCTGAACGAGATCGACGGGCTGGCGCGTCATACGCTGGCCATGGCGGACGGTTTCGCGCAGGTGTCGCGGGCGGAGACGGGCGAGTACGCGTCGGAACTCGTCAACGTGGCCGACCTGATGAACCAGGCACGCGACGCAATCTGGTCGCGCGCGAGGGACAAGCACATCGCGGTCGCGGACGTACCGTCGTGCGACGACGCGCTCGTGCACGGCGATCCGGCGCTGCTGTCGCGTGCGCTGGTCAATCTGCTGGGGAACGCGGTCGAATACAGCGCGGCGCATACGCGCATCGAGTGCAGCGTCGAACTGGCGGACGGCGGCGCTTCGGTGTGCTGCGTGATCCGCGATTACGGCTACGGGATCGCGGCCGAGGATCAGGCACGCCTGTTCGAGCGTTACCGGCGCTTTCGCCTGCAAGGGCAACCCGACACGAAGGGTGTCGGGCTCGGCATGGCGTTCGCGAAGGCGGTCGTGGACCGCCACCGCGGCGAGATCAGCGTGCGCAGCGCCCCGTGGCAGGGCACGACCGTGACGCTCACGCTGCCCGTGGCCGGCGTATCCGGCCACGCGCACGACCCGGACCGGACGCTGTCGGCCGAACCGGCGCTCGGATGACGCGTGCGGCGGGAGCGGCCGTCGTTGCGGACGCCGCGTAGCGGCGCATTACCGGACTACTTTGCCGGCCTACTTCGCCGGCTGATTCAGCGACATGATCCACTTCGCGAAGCGCGCCGCATCGTCGGCCGAAATCGCATTGGGCGGCATCGTCGCGCTGCCCCATTTGCCGGTGCTGCCTTCGAGCATGCTCTTCTGGAGCTTCGCGATCGCATCGGCATCGTTGCGGTAGTGCGCGGCGATCGCGCGGAACGGCGGGCCGACCTTCGTCGTATCGAGCGTGTGGCAGGCGCGGCAGGTCTGCTCGCTGGCCGAGGTCGCGGCGCGGCAGGGCGTCGAAACTGTCGCGACCGTCGCGAACGCACCCAGCAGCAGCGCGGCGAATGGCTTGAACCTCATCGGGAACATCCTTGAACGTGAACCTGCCGGGTGACCGGCAGGGATCGATGCGAACGGCGCGCGCCGAGCCGCGTGTTGCTGTGGCCACGGCGCGCGACCCGAGTCGGACGGTCGCCCGTCCGGCCCCGTGCGACTCAACGCGGCGGCCAGGGCTTTACCGGCTTGCCGAGCACGGGCTCGCCGAGCAGCGGCGTCGACAGCGCATACGCGCCGTTCTCGGTGAAAGCCCAGATGATGTTGCGGTCGTACTCGGTGTAGATCGCGAACACACCTTTGCCGAGCGTATAGGATGGCAGTTCCTTCTCGTCGGCGAGCGCCGGCACGAAGTACCCGGCGATCGTCGGCTTCGCCGGATTCTTCACGTCGTAGATCTGCACGCCCGCGTTGTAGAACGAATACGGGACGATGCCCTGGCGCCACGTGCCCGGCTGGCCGATCGCGTTCGCGCGCTTCGGCCCGAAGTTGCCGCCGCGCTGGCAGAAGCTCGTGAACGGCGCGCCGGCCGGCACTTCCGGAACCGGCAGCTTGGCCGCGACTTTCAGGTGGCTCGGGTCGCGCGCGTCGACGACGAAGATGTCCTTGTACGGCTCGTAGCAGTCGCGGTTCATCGGGTAGCCGTTCGTGAGCACGTAGCCGGTGCGCGCGTACTGGCTCACGTCCGCGTTGTCGAACTCGGTGCCCGCGAAGCTCGGCGGCGTGTTCACGTTGCCGAGGATCTTCGGCTTCGCCGGGTCGCTCAGGTCGAACGAATAGAAGCCCAGGCCGCCCATCGCGCCGAAGCCGATCTTGCCGCCGTTCTCCAGCGGCTTCGGCAGGAAGATCGGGTTGCGCGAGCCCATCCACGACGTGCGGTTGCCGGCGCGCGGATTCATCAGGTACGCCTGCTCGTGTTCCTCGTTGCCGAGGATCTGGCCGGGCACCGCGATTTGCGACATGAACACGGGGTTCGCCGGGTCCGACATATCCCATACCTGGTAACCCGGCGAGTACAGGTAGTTCGGATACTCGGTCAGCGCGTAGCTGTCGTCCGGCGCGGCCGACACGATCATGTACTTGCCGCCGTAGTACTCGGGCGCGTCGAGCGAGCCGGAACCCTGCTGCTGGCCGATCGGCGCATCGGGATGCCGGTAGTCGGTCGTGCGCGTCGCGATCAGCTTCCACTGGCTTGGCAGCGGGCCGTCCATCTCGTACACGCGGAACCCCTTCAGCGAGTTGTAGTGGCGCTGCGCGGCAACCTTGTCGGGCTGGTCGATCTTCTCGGTCATCAGCCCGTAGCGGCCGATCTCGAACGACGCGACGAGCACCGGCTTGCCGAGCTTGCGGCTCCACGCGATCGTCGCGCCGCCGAGGTAGTCGTGCACGTTGTTCGGATCGAAGTGCTCGCTGGAACCCTTCGGCCCCCACACGCCGCCCTTCGAGAACACGACCTTGCCGTGCGCGGGATCGGTGACGTCCATGATGCGCAGGTAGTCGCGATCGTGGATGTACAGGTAGCGCTTGCCGTCGAAGTCGGCGATGTTGTTCCACGCGTGGAAGGGCGAATCGACGCCCGGGTAGAACGCGAGCACCTTCACGTTCTTCGCGTAGCTCTTGTTGTCCCACGTCGCGAGTTCGCCGGGGAAGCGCTGCCCCTGGTGAACTTCGGGCGCCGCCTTCGGCCACACGAACTGACCGGTGGCCGGGTCCATCCCGTAGTCGACGCCGGGCTTCAGCGGCACCGGCCGGCGCTCGGGCGTGAGGCGCAGCCAGCCGGCGAGATACGGATCGGCGACGCTCGGCGTGCCGGGCGTGCCGGAGGCGGCAACGCTGGTGCTGGCGGCGGCGGGGGCTTCCGCCGCCGGTTGCGCGGCGCTGGCAAGCGCCGACGCCGCGATCAGGATCGATGCGGCAGCCGGGCCGACGATCCGGGCCTGCGGGGTGCGACTGTTGCGTGGTCGAAGCATGAACGTCTCCTTGTCATGACTGTGTCGTGGCGCCGCGAGCGCCCGGCTGGCCGGTCGCGGCGCGCGGGTTCGGAACATCAGAACGCGTGGCGGATCCCGATCTGGAAGCCGGACGGATTCTGGCCACCGTCCGGATACACCTGGAACGTGACCGGATACGCGACGGGTACGCGATGCTGGCTTTTCACGTGCGCGGCGGTCACGTACAGGTCGGTGCGCTTCGACAACCCGTAGATGTAGCCGATCACGCCGCCGGTCGCGCTCGAAATGCTCGTGTTGTTGTCGTCGTGGCGATGGACGACGCTCAGGTACACGCGGTTGATGCCGTCGATGTTCCAGCGCGCGCCGATCTGCGCATCCCAGCCCTGCGAATTGAATGCGACGTACGGCGGATACGCGTAGTAGCCGTTGTACGTGTGGTAGATCACGGTCGGCTCGAAGCCGCCGAAGCGGTACACGGCCGAGAAATAGTTGTCGCGCGACGAATGGATCTGCGACGAGCGGAAGATGTCGCGCGTGTACTGCAGCTCGCTCACGGCGCCGAGGAACAGCGGCCCGTTGCGGTATTCGATGCCGGTGCTGAAGAAGCGCCCGGCGCGCGTGCCGTCGCCGAGCCCGGTCGTGATCATCACGCGCCCGGTGAAGCCGTGGAAGGTCGGGGTCTTGTACTGCAGCGCGTTGTCGACGCGATAGGTCGCATAGAAGAACTGCATGTCGTTGACCATGCTGAAGTCGGCCGCCCACGTCGGGTCCGCATAGCCGGCGAGCCAGTACGACGGCGTGAACTGGCGGCCCATCGTCAGCTCGCCCCAGTTGCCCTTGAGGCCGACGAACGATTGCCGGAACTGCGTCGACTGCACGCCGGTGTTCGCTGAAAACATCGGTTCGATCGTGAAGACCGCCTTGTTGCCGCCGCCGAGTTCCTCGACGCCGCTCAGGTTGAAGCGCGAATTGTTCAGACCGCCGCTCGACATCCGCGTGATGTTGCCGCCCGGGCCCGACGAAATCAGGTGCTCGATGTTCAGGTCCATGTAACCCGACAGCCAGATGCGCGACTGCGCATGCGCACCGGCGCAGGCGAGCAGCATGACACTGGACGCGATCAGCTTCTTTTTCATTCGGTCTCCAAATAGTCGTCGTTGTTTTCCGGGGCGAAGCGGCTTGCGCCGGACGGGCATCGTGCGAGGCGATCCCGCGGGCGGCGGCCGGTTCGCATGACGCGAGCGGGACGCGGGCCGTGCCGGTTCATGAATCGCGTTTGTGTATACATGAACTGAGAAAAATTATACGCACGGACGTTGATGAATTCGAAGCACTTCTTTTTTATACAAAACAGCGGTTTGGTTATAGCGGGTAGACCCGGATACGCGATGCGCACTGCGTCAGAACAGGTGCCGGATGCCGAGCGCCCAGGTCGCCGCGACGCCGCTGGCGCCGAGGCGGTCGTACCCGGCCAGCGCATAGACGTCGGTGCGCCGCGACAGCGTGTAGTCGAGCCCGGCCACGCCCGTGTCGCGCGACACGGCCGTGCGCAACGCGGTACGGCGCGTGTACGCCCATTCGCCGAGCGCGGACAACCGCGACGTGACGGGTACCGACACGCCGGCTTCGAACGTGTGCGAACCGGTGTCGGTCGCGGTCGTGCGCGTGCCCTGGATCGCGCCGTACAGCGTGATGCGCGGGAACGCGTACGCAAAGCCGGCGAGATACGCGTGCTGCGTCGGCA
>NZ_JAAGPB010000493.1:0-5805 GCF_017104585.1 Burkholderia sp. Ac-20392 | reverse complement strand
GCCTTCGGCAACGACCAGCGGATGCTGCTGCCGGCCGCGATGCTCGCGGGCGGCGGCGGCGTAATGGCGGCCGACCTGCTCGCACGCACCGCGATCGCGCCCGCGCAACTGCCGGTCGGTGTGATGACCGCATTGATCGGCGTGCCGGTGTTCCTGTGGATGTTGTTGAGGAGGCCGATGCGATGAGCGGGGCCACTCTGCACGCCACGGCCGGCGACATGAACTACGCGGCCGTCGACCTGACGCTGAAGGCCGGCGCGCGCACGCTGCTCGACGGCTTCACCCAGGTGTTTCGTCCCGGCGAGATCTGGTGCGTCGCCGGGCCGAACGGCGCGGGCAAGACGACGCTGCTCGCGACACTCGCGGGGCTGCAGGCGCCCGCCGGCGGACACGTCGAGATCGACGGCCGGCCGCTTGCCGCATGGCCGCCCGAGCAGCTTGCGCAGCGTCGCGCGCTGATGCCGCAGCAACTGCACGACGCATTCAGCGCGACCGTGTTCGACACAGTGCTGCTCAACCGCTTTCCGTATCTCGGCGGCTGGGGCTGGGAGCGCGATGGCGACCGCGCGGCGGCGCGCGACGCGCTGGCGACCTTCGATCTGACCGCACTCGCGTCGCGCGACGTGCTGTCGCTGTCGGGCGGTGAGCGCCAGCGTGTCGCGCTGGCCGCGACGCTGTGCCAGGACGCGCCGTCGATGCTGCTCGACGAGCCGCTCGCGCATCTCGACCTGCATCACCAGATCGATTGCCTGACCGCGCTGGCCGCATGGCTCGACGCGAGCCCGCGCACGGTGCTGTTCTCGTGCCATGATCTGAATCTTGCGCGGCGTTTCGCGACGCATGCACTGTTGCTCGACGGCCGAGGCCATGCGTGGGCCGGCCCCGTGCACGACGTGCTGACGCCCGAGCGCGCGAGCGATGCGTTCGGTTATCCGCTCGTGCTGATCCGCGAGAATGGCCGCGACGCGCTGCTGCCCGCGTGGCCCGAGCGACAATGACCTTTTCCTTTCCGATGCGCGACGCACGCCGCGCCAACGACACGGCTTTTCGATGACGACCTCGACCCACTTCCCGCCCGCGATCGCGCCGCTCGACGATGTGCTGCGCAAGCGCCTGCAGCACGTGATCGACCACAAGACCAAGCCGCCCGGCAGCCTCGGCCAGCTCGAGGCGATCGCGTTGCAGATCGGCCTGATCCAGCATACGGAGCGGCCGGTCGTGCAGCGTCCGGTGATGATCGTGTTTGCCGGCGATCACGGGATTGCCGCCGAGGGCGTGAGTCCTTATCCGCAAGCGGTGACCGCGCAGATGGTCGCGAACTTCCTCGCCGGCGGCGCGGCAATCAACGCGTTCTCGGGCGTCGCGCAGAGCACGCTCGAGATCGTCGATGCGGGTGTTGCGTCGCCGCTGCCGCTGTCCGACCGGCTGGTGTCGCTGCCGGTCGCGCGCGGGACGCGCAACTTCGCGGCGGAGCCGGCGATGACGCGCGACGAGGCGATGACGGCGCTCGCGGCCGGCGCGGCGCGCGTGCGCCTGCATGCATCGCTCGGCACGAACGTGATCGGCTTCGGCGAGATGGGGATCGCGAACACGTCGTCAGCCGCGTGCCTGATGAGCCGCCTGCTCAGCGTGCCGATCGACGCGTGCGTCGGGCGCGGCACCGGCCTCGACGACCAGGGCCTCGCGCACAAGCGTGCGGTGCTCGGTCGTGCGCTCGTCAAGCACTCGCACGCGATCGCGCCGCTCGATGTGCTCGCGACGTTCGGCGGCTTCGAGATCGCGATGATGACGGGAGCGTATCTCGCGGCCGCGAGCGAGCGGATGACGATCCTGGTCGACGGCTTCATCGCGACGGCCGCGCTGCTCGTCGCCGAGCGCATCGCACCCGGCGTGCGCGACTACTGCGTGTTCTCGCATACGTCGCACGAAGCCGGGCACCGCCGCATGCTCGAACATTTCGGCGCGAAGCCGCTGCTCGCGCTCGACCTGCGGCTCGGCGAAGGCACGGGCGCCGCGCTCGCGCTCCCACTCGTGCGTGCGGCCGCCGCATTCCTCACGGAGATGGCGAGCTTCGAATCCGCCGGCGTCGACAATCGTGACGCCTGAGCGCGCGCGCGGCGTGCGTGCCGAACTGCGCTACTTCTTCGTCGCGCTCGGCTATTTCACACGCGTGCCCGTGCCGCGCTCGATCGGCTACGCAGCCGGCGATCTCGACCAGGCCGCGCGTTATTTCCCGCTCGTCGGCGCCTGTGTCGGCGCATGGGGCGCGCTCGTCTATCTTGCTGCGCTGCGCGTGTTGCCGCCGTCGATCGCGGTCGGGTTGTCGATGGCTGCGACGCTGCTCGCAACGGGCGCCTTTCACGAGGATGGCCTGGCCGACAGCTGCGATGCGTTCGGCGGCGGCTATACGCGCGATGACGTGCTGCGCATCATGCACGACTCGCGGATCGGCACGTTCGGTGCGGTCGCGCTCGTGATCTCGCTCGGCGTGAAATGGCAGGCGCTGGCGACCATGCTGCCGTTGCGCGCCGCGTGGACGATGATCGCCGCACACGCGGCGAGCCGCGCGGCAGCGGTGAGCTTGCTGATGACGCTCGACTACGTGCGGCCGGAAGGCAAGGCGAAACCGGTCGCGCAACGGATGGGGGCACGCGCGGCGTGCGTCGCGGCGCTATTCGGATTGCCCTGGCTGTTCTGGCCTGACTGGCGCATGGGCGTCGCCACATGCGTTGCGCTCGTGCTCGTGCGCGCGTGGGCCGCCCGCTATTTCGTGAAGCGGATCGGCGGCTATACGGGCGACTGTCTCGGCTTCACGCAGCAACTGTGCGAACTGGCGATCTATCTCGTGGTGCTCGGATGGACGTCGTCCTGATCCGTCATCCGGCCGTCGGCGTCGAGCCGGGCATCTGCTACGGACGCAGCGACGTGCCGCTCGCGGCGCCAGCCGACGCCGGCGCGCAGGCCGTGCGCGCGCATCTGTCGGCACGCTGCGCACCGCTTCCCGAACAGGTCTGGACGAGCCCGCTGACGCGCTGCGCGTCGATTGCCGAACGGCTCGCGCAGGCATGCGACGTGCCGCTGCGACGCGACGCGGACTGGCAGGAGATGGATTTCGGCGCGTGGGAAATGCGGCGCTGGGACGATATCGATCGCGCGGCGCTCGATGCGTGGGCGGCCGACCTGATGCACGCGTGTGCGCATGGCGGCGAAAGCGTTGCGCGGTTTGCTGCGCGGGTCGCGGGGCGGGTCGACGCAGTGGTGCAGTTCGGCCGGCCGCAATGGGTCGTCACGCATGCGGGCGTGATCCGTGCGTTTGCATCGCATGTCCTGCGCGTGCCGCTCGGTACGCTGCTGTCGCGGTCAGTACCGACCGGTGGTGTCGTCTGGCTGCGCGCGGATGTCGCCGTGCGAAAGTGGGAAGTGGTGCACTGGGACGAATAGGCGCGCTGGCCACTGCGTGTGAACGACGCTGCGCGCAGTCAATTCGTCTCAGACATCTGACACGCGATGAACAGGAAAGTCGCCGCCAATCAGCGCGCTGCGAGCCGCGTACGCGCGGCATCGAGATCCTCGCACAGCGCAGCCGCGCCCTGCGCGATCCGCGGCGACGGCCGTGTCAGCAGATCGCCGTCGATCGCGAACAGGTTGTTGCGCGCCACGGCCGTCAGTGCGGGCCACGCGCGCCAGCGCGCCAGGCTTGGCAGCGGTTCGTCGGAGCGTGTCGTACCCGCACTGGTCGTCACGATCGCCTCCGGATTCGCCGCGAGCACCGCCTCGTCGGTGACGGTCGGCACGAGCGGCTTGAGCGATGCGAACACATTGCGGCCGCCACACAGCTCGATCACGTCGTTGATCAGGTGCGCACCGTTGAGCGTCATCAGCGGCCGATCCCAGACCTGGAAGAACAGCGTGACCGGCGCTCGCGCGGCGTAACGCGTGCGCAGCGCCGCGATGTCGCGCGTATAGGCGGCCGCGGCCGCATCGGCCGCCGGTTGCGTGCCGAGCAGCGTGCCGAGCCGGCGCAGCGACGACGATACGTCGTCGAGATGTTTCGGTTCGCTGAAGAACAGCGGGATGTGCAGCGCACGCAGCGCGTCGGTCTGCCGCTCGGCGTTGCCGTGCCGCCAGACGACGATCAGGTCGGGCTTCAGCGCGGCGATCCGCTCGAGGTCGAGCGACTTGTTGTCGCCGACACGCGGTATCGCTTGCGCGGCGGGCGGATAGTCGCTGTACGTGACGGTGCCGACGAGCTTCGCTCCTCCGCCGGCCGCGTAGATCAGCTCGGTCGCGTGCGGTGCGAGGCTGATCACGCGCTGCGCGGGTGCCGGCAACGTGACGGGATTGCCGGCGTCGTCGCGTGTCGTGACATCGGCGCGGACGAGTGGCGCGTAAGCGAGCGCGGCCAGTAACGCGACTGGCGCGAGCCGTCGAAACATGGACGGATTCATGCGGATTCCTGTTGCAGCGTCGGCACGCAGTGCGTGAGCGCGTCGTCGAGGCGTTGCCATTCGGCTTCGCTGCCCGGCAGACCGACGCGTATGCTCGACGGTGCCGGAAAGTGCCGCGTCCAGACCCCGCGTGCCGCGAGTGCCGTATGCAGTGCCGCAGCGCGCGGGTCGTCGGTCCAGCAGAAAAGCGGCGTCGCGCGAACTGTGAAGTCGTGCGCGCGCAGCAAGGCGGCCAGCCGCTCGCCGTCGGCCGCGAGCCGTTCGCGGGCTGCGGCCTGCCATGCGCGGTCGGCGAACGCCTCGGCGACCGCGTGGCGGGCGGGGCCGCCGACCGTCCATGCACCGAGCATGTCGCGCAGCGCGACGATCAGGTCAGGACACGCGAGCACGAAGCCTGCGCGGATGCCGGCGAGCCCAAAGAACTTGCCGACCGAACGCAGGACGACGAGGCCCGGGCGATCGACGTGCGGCGCGAGCGACCGCGTCGCGCCGGTATCGGCGAATGCTTCGTCGACGATCAGCGTGCCGCCGCGCGCCGCCAGTTGCGCGTGCCAATCGAGCAGGCGCTCGGCCGGCACGAACTCGGTAGTCGGATTATTCGGATTCCCGACGATGACGTGACGCAGCGTCGCCGGCAGCGTATCCGTGTCGATGTCGAGCGCGACGACGCGATGGCCGTGGCGTGCGAAGGCGGGCGCGTATTCGCCGTACGCGAGCGTCGCGACGCCGGCGTCGCCGGTCGGCAGCAACGCGGGCAACGCACGGATTGCGGCCTGGCTGCCGGCAACCGGCAGCACGTGTGCGGGATCGGGGGCGTGGTAGTACCGCGCGGCGCAGGCCGCGAGGCCGTCGCCGTCGTCGGGCAGCCGGCGCCACGCGTCGGCCGGGACGGGCGGGACCGGATAGCCGACCGGATTGATGCCGGTCGACAGGTCGAGCCACGTGTCGTACGGAATGCCGTGGCGGCGCGCGGCTTCATGCAGGTTGCCGCCGTGCGCGATGCGTGTGTCAGACATGATGGGTAGCCATGGCGAGTGCGCCGCTTGCGACCAGCAGCGCGAGCCACAGGGCAAGCGTGCGCGTGACGAGCGACAGCGCGGCGACGATGTGGACAGCGGTCGCCGTGGCGCCGGTGCCGAGCGCGGGACGGTCCTCGATCTCGCCGTGATAGACGGCCGGGCCGCCGAGCTGGACGTTCAAACTGCCGGCGCCGGCAGCCATCACCGGGCCCGCGTTCGGGCTGTCCCAGTGGTGCGCCTGCGTGCGCCAGCAGCGCCATGCGGCGGCCGTGTCGCCGAGCAGCGCGTAGCTCGCGGCCGTGAGGCGCGCGGGCATCCAGTTCAGCGCGTCGTCGAGG
>NZ_JAAGPB010000492.1:0-5920 GCF_017104585.1 Burkholderia sp. Ac-20392 | reverse complement strand
CTGCGCGAGTTGCGCGCGTGCGTCGTCCTTGCTGTCGGGGCTGACGGCATCCTCGAGGTCGACGATGATGCAGTCGGCGCCCGAGTCGAGCGCCTTCGCAAAGCGCTCGGGGCGGGTGGCCGGCACGAACAGGAGACTGCGCGCGTGCTGGACGGGGGAGAGGGGCTTGGACATGGCTCAGATCACGCCGGCGGCGCGCAGTTGTTCGATATCGGCGTCGGTGCGCCCGAGTTCATGCAGGATGGCCGCGCTGTGTTCGCCGAGCGCGGGCACCGCATCCATGCGCACGTCGAAGCTGTCGACCGTGGCGGGCGGCAGCAGCGCCTGCAGTTCGCCGGCCGGCGAGTCGATCGAGCGAAAGCGCTCGCGTGCGTGCAGTTGCGGATGCGTCCACAGATCGCCGATCTGGTTCACGGCGGCGTTCGCGATCTGCGCTTCGTCGAGGCGTGCGATCACGTCCTGCGCGGTGAGGGAGGAGAACGCCTGTTCGATCACGGCCTTCAGTTCCGCGCGGTGCTCCGAGCGGCGCACGTTGGCGTCGAAGCGCGGATCGGTCGCGAGCGCCGGGTCGCGCAGCACGACATCGCAGAACGCCTTCCATTCGCGCTCGTTCTGCAGGCCGAGCATCACGACGCGGCCGTCGCCGGCCTTGAACGGGCCGTACGGGTAGATGGTCGCGTGCGCGGCGCCGTTGCGGCCCGGTTGCTGCTGGCCATCATATGCGTAGTACATCGGGAAGCCCATCCACTCGGCCAGCGCCTCGAGCATCGAGATTTCCACGTGCGAGCCGGTGCCCGTTACGCCGCGCTGCAGGAGCGCGCTGAGGATGCCCGTGTACGCATACATGCCCGCCGCGATGTCGGCGATCGAATTGCCGGCCTTGCTGGGCTCGTCGGCCGTGCCCGTGATCGACAGGAATGCGGCCTCGCTCTGGATCAGCAGGTCGTAGGCTTTCTTGTCGCGGTAGGGGCCGTCGGCGCCGTAGCCCGAGATGTCGCAGACGATCAGCCGCGGGTGCTTCGCGTGCAGCGCATCGAACGACAGGCCCATGCGCGCGGCCGCGCCGGGCGCGAGGTTCTGCACGAGCACGTCGGCCTGGGCCACGAGTTCGCCCAGCACTTCCTGCGCGGCCGGTTGCTTCAGGTCCAGCGTGAGGCTTTCCTTCGACCGGTTGGTCCACACGAAGTGCGATGCGAGACCGCGGGTGCGGTGATCGTACGCACGCGCGAAATCGCCCACGCCGGGACGTTCCACCTTGATGACGCGGGCGCCGAGGTCGGCGAGCTGGCGCGTGCAGAACGGCGCGGCGATCGCGTGTTCGAGCGTGACGACGGTCATCCCGCTCAGCGGGCCTTTTCGAGCTTGCATGATCGGATCGTTATTCCAGTTCGGCGCTGGCCTGCATGGCCAGCTGCCCTTGCGGGCCGCGTGCCCACAGGCGGGCGGCATGACCGTCGAGCTTGCCGTTCACCGTGAACGGCGCGGTGTCGAACAGCGGGCTCACGGCCTTGAATTCGAAGCTGCGTACAGTCTTCTCGGGGTGCGTGCGGCGCAGTTCCTCCAGCAGCAGCATCGCAATCAGCGGGCCGTGCACCACCAGGCCCGGATAGCCTTCTTCCTGCATCGCGTAAGGCCGGTCGTAGTGGATCCGGTGGCCGTTGAAGGTGAGGGCGGAAAAGCGCATCAGCAGCACCGGGTCGGGCGTGACGACGCGCGAATACTGCTCGTCGGTCGGCGCCGGTGCCGGCTGCGGCGTCGGTGCGCCGGCTGCGGCGGGAGGCGGCGCGTCGCGATACACGATGTCCTGTTCTTCGCGGATCGCCACGCCCTCGGCGTCGCTCGTTTCATGCAATACGGTGACGAACACCAACTGGCCGCTGCGGCCGGATTTGCTCTGCACGCTCAGGATCGTGGACCGGCGCTGCACGGGCGCATCGACGGCCAGCGGGCGCAGGAATTGCAGCCGTCCGCCGGCCCACATGCGGCGCGGCAGCGTGACGGGCGGCAGGAAGCCGCCGCGCTGCGGGTGACCGTCGACGCCGATGTTCGACTGTCGCTCGCCCGGCAGGAAGTACAGCCAGTGCCACAGCGGCGGCAGCGTCGCGGGGAGTTCGGAGGGGTTCGCGTCGTCCAGCGTCGCCTGCAGCAGACGGACGGGGGCCCGGGTAATCCGGTCCGCGCTGTCTTCGCTGCGGCCGACCCACGCGTCGAAGGATTCGGGAGACTCGAGACTCATGTTGTTTCGTGCTCGATGATTGAAGCGTGAGGCAGGCGGCCGGCGCCCGTCTGTCAGGCGCCGGCCTTGATGACCGTCAGAGTGCGTTGACCAGCTCGGGCACGGCCGCGAACAGGTCGGCTTCGAGGCTGTAGTCCGCCACGCTGAAGATCGGTGCTTCCGGATCCTTGTTGATCGCGACGATCACCTTCGAATCCTTCATGCCGGCCAGGTGCTGGATCGCACCCGAGATGCCGACCGCGATGTACAGCTGCGGCGCGACGATCTTGCCGGTCTGGCCGACCTGGTAGTCGTTCGGCACGAAGCCGGCGTCGACTGCCGCGCGCGACGCGCCCAGTGCGGCGTTCAGCTTGTCGGCCAGCGGCTCCAGCACCTTCGTGTAGTTTTCGCCGCTGCCGAGACCGCGGCCGCCCGACACGATGATGTTCGCGCTCGTCAGCTCCGGACGGTCCAGCTTCGTCACTTCACGGCTCACGAACTGCGACTGGCCGGCGTCGGCTGCCGCTGCGATCTTTTCGACCGATGCGCTGCCGCCTTCCGCTGCCACCGCATCGAACCCGGTCGCACGCACGGTGATCACCTTGATCGAATCGCCGGACTGCACCGTCGCGATCGCGTTGCCTGCATAGATCGGACGCTCGAACGTGTCGGCCGACACCACCGCCGTGATTTCGGAGATCTGCGCGACGTCGAGCTTCGCGGCGATGCGCGGCGTGACGTTCTTGCCATAGGCCGTGGCGGGCACGAGGATGTGCGAGTAATCCTTCGCGATGTTCAGCGCGGTCGCTTCGACGTTTTCCGCGAGGCCCGCTTCGAGTTGCGGCGCGTCGGCCAGCAACACTTTCGAAACGCCCGCGATCTTCGCTGCCGCATCGGCTGCGCCTTGCGCATTGTGGCCCGCGACCAGCACGTTAATGTCGCCGCCAATCTTCGCTGCGGCCGCCACCGTGTTCAGCGTCGCGGCCTTGATCGATGCGTTGTCGTGTTCTGCAATCACCAGAATCGTCATTTTTTCCGCTCCCTCTTACAGTACCTTGGCTTCGGTCTTCAGCTTCTCGACCAGCGTCTGCACGTCCGGCA
This sequence comes from Burkholderia sp. Ac-20392, assembly GCF_017104585.1. Taxonomy (NCBI): domain Bacteria; kingdom Pseudomonadati; phylum Pseudomonadota; class Betaproteobacteria; order Burkholderiales; family Burkholderiaceae; genus Burkholderia; species Burkholderia sp. Ac-20392. The sequence continues at coordinate 2,604 of NZ_JAAGPB010000492.1, read as the reverse complement.
CCTTCACGCCGGCCGCGCGCTTCGGCGGCTCGACCACCTTCAGCGTCTTCAGACGCGGCGCGACGTCCACGCCCAGGTCTTCCGGTTTCACCGTTTCCAGCGGCTTCTTCTTCGCCTTCATGATGTTCGGCAGCGTCACGTAACGCGGCTCGTTCAGGCGCAGGTCGGTGGTGACGACCGCGGGCAGTTGAAGCGACAGCGTTTCCGCGCCGCCGTCGACTTCACGCGCGACCGTTGCACGGCCGTCGGCCACCGTGACCTTCGATGCGAACGTCGCTTGCGGGAAACCGGCCAGCGCGGCCAGCATCTGGCCCGTCTGGTTCGAATCGTCGTCGATTGCCTGCTTGCCGACGATCACCAGTTGCGGCTGTTCCTTGTCGACCAGCGCCTTCAGGATCTTCGCGACGCCGAGCGGCTCGACGCCGTCGTTCGATTCGACGAGGATCGCGCGATCCGCGCCGATCGCCAGCGCCGTGCGCAGCGTTTCCTGCGCCTGCGCGACGCCGACCGACACGGCGATCACTTCGGTCGCCACGCCGGCTTCCTTCAGGCGGACGGCTTCTTCAACCGCGATTTCATCGAACGGGTTCATCGACATCTTGACGTTCGAGAGGTCGACGCCGGTGCCGTCGCCCTTGACGCGAACCTTGACGTTGTAGTCCACCACGCGCTTGACGGGTACGAGAATCTTCATGGAGAGGAATCCTTCCAGAATCAGTAGGAACGGGGGAGCTGCAGCACGTGCTCGGCGACGTGCCCCAGGATCATGTTGGTGGAAATCGGCGCGACCTGGTACAGGCGCGTTTCGCGGAACTTGCGCTCCACGTCGTATTCGCATGCGAAGCCGAAGCCGCCGTGCGTCTGCAGGCACGCATTGGCCGCTTCCCAGCTTGCCTTGGCGGCCAGGTACTTGGCCATGTTGGCCTCGACCCCGGCGTTCTGGCGCGCGTCGATCTTCTCGCAGGCGCGCCAGCGCATCAGGTTCGCGGCCTCCAGCTCGATGAACGATTCGGCGAGCGGGAACTGGATGCCCTGGTTCTGCCCGATCGGGCGGCCGAACACCTTGCGCTCGCTCGCGTAGTCGCGCGCTTTCTCGAGGAACCAGTAGCCGTCGCCGATGCACTCGGCCGCGATCAGCGTGCGCTCGGCGTTCAGGCCGTCGAAGATCACCTTCAACCCCTTGCCTTCGGTGCCGAGCAGCGCGTCTTCCGGCAGCTCCAGGTTGTCGAAGAACAGCTCGTTGGTCTCGTGGTTGACCATGTTGAGGATCGGGCGCACGGTGAGGCCGTTGCCGATCGCCTTGTCCAGTTCGACGATGAAGCACGACAGCCCGTCGCTTTTCTTCTGCACCTGGTCGAGCGGCGTGGTGCGTGCGAGCAGGATCAGCAGGTCGCTGTGCTGGACCCGCGAGATCCACACCTTCTGGCCGTTGATGACCCAGCGGCCGTCCTTCTTCACCGCCGTGGTCTTGAGCTTGGTGGTGTCGCTGCCGGTGGTGGGCTCGGTCACGCCCATCGACTGCACGCGCAGTTCGCCCGCCGCAATGCGCGGCAGGTAGCGCTGCTTCTGCGCTTCGGTGCCGCTGAACACGATGGTGTTCATCACGTACATCTGGCCGTGGCACGCGCCCGAATTGCCGCCGGAGCGGTTGATCTCTTCCATGATGACCGACGCCTCGGCCATCGACAGGCCCGGGCCGCCGTATTCCTGCGGAATCAGCGCGGCCAGCCAGCCGGCCTGCGTGAGGGCGGTGACGAACGCTTCGGGATAGCCGCGCGCCTCGTCGATCTTGCGGTGGTATTCGGCCGGATACTGATTGCACAGGCCGCGTACCGCGTCGCGGATTTCCTGGTACTGGTCGGGGGCGGAGAAAACGGAGGCGCTCATGAATCGTGTCTCGTCATTGGCATGGGTTGAGTCCATAATAAGTTTTGATGGATTTCTTAAACAATAGAATTTTCTGATCGTCGAATCAGTTTTTGGCATCGAGGTATCCGCGATGGATCTCAAGCAACTGCGCGCCTTCGTCACCGTGGCCGAAACGGGCAACGTCACCCGGGCGTCGAGCCTGTTGAATCTCGTGCAGCCGGCCGTGTCGCGCCAGCTGCGCCTGCTCGAGGAGGACATGGGGACGGAACTGTTCGACCGCAGCCGGCACGGCATGCAGCTCACGCCGTCGGGCAAGACGATGCTCGAATACGCGCGCCGCATCCTCAACGAGGTGGCGCGGGCCAAGGCCGAGATCCAGCCGACCGAGGGGCCGGTGGCGGGCATCGTGAGCATCGGGCTGCTGGCCAGCACGTCGGATCTGCTGGCCACGCGCCTGGCGGGCGAGGTGGCGCGGCGCTACCCGCACATTCGCCTGCGGCTCACGATCGGCTATGCGGGCCACCTGCAGGACTGGCTCGAAGCGGGGGATGTCGACGCGGCGCTGCTGTACGGGCAGAAGGAGACGCCCGCGCTGCACGTGAAGGCGTTGATCGACGAGAGTCTGTGGGCCGTCGCGGCGCCGTCGGCCGGGCTGTCGCGCAAGCGGCCGCTGTCGCTCGAGCGGGTCGCGCGCGAGCCGTTCATCCTGCCTTCCGCGCCGCAGGGCCTGCGGGC
>NZ_JAAGPB010000046.1:0-32736 GCF_017104585.1 Burkholderia sp. Ac-20392 | reverse complement strand
ACCTAACATCACCCCGATGAATACCCGCTTTCCCTACACGAAGCCGGGCGGCAGCCGTGACGGTGGCCCGCGTCGCGACGGCCAACGCAGCGGCGGCCCGCGTCGCAGCAACTCCGCGTCGTAAGTACGCATGGGCGGCCACCGGCCGCCCCACGGAAGGCAGACCCGCGGATAGCCGCCCTGCCCATCCAGCCAACCGGCGCATCTGCGCCGGTTTTTTTTCGCCCCGCCCCACATTTCACGATGCGGAAAATTTTTTTGTGTCGTAAAAAATCATGCTGCGCGGCACAACCCGGGCGATTGCGGGATGGGAAAAAGCATTTCTTATCCCGAAATAGCAATTTCAAGATATTGATTTAAAACAATTAAAAATTTACCCCACCCCGCAGAAAGCCCTCTGTCCCGCTCCGGTCGATTTGCCTAGACTCTTATACAAGACCTCACGAACCGGAATCCACCGCTCCCGGCTTCGAGAACAGCCTCACCACCATCAGATTCAATCCGTCAGGCATCGCACCGCATCAAGGAGCTCATCATGTCGCGTCAGCAACAGGCACAGGAACTGCAACAGCAATGGGAAACCGATCCGCGCTGGAAAGGCATCGAGCGCAGCTACTCGGCTGAGGACGTGGTCCGCCTGCGTGGTTCGATCCCGATCGAGCACACGCTCGCCAAGCGCGGCGCGGAAAAGCTGTGGAGCCTCGTCAACAACGAGCCGTTCGTCAACGCACTCGGCGCACTGACCGGCAACCAGGCGATGCAGCAGGTGAAGGCCGGCCTGAAGGCCATCTACCTGTCGGGCTGGCAAGTGGCCGGCGACGCGAACGTCGCGGGCGAAATGTACCCGGACCAGTCGCTGTACCCGGCAAACTCGGTGCCGCTCGTCGTGAAGCGCATCAACAACACGCTGACGCGCGCCGACCAGATCCAGTGGTCGGAGGGCAAGAACCCGGGCGACGAAGGCTACGTCGATTTCTTCGCGCCGATCGTCGCTGACGCGGAAGCCGGTTTCGGCGGCGTGCTGAACGCGTTCGAACTGATGAAGGCGATGATCGAAGCCGGCGCATCGGGCGTCCACTTCGAGGATCAGCTCGCTTCGGTGAAGAAGTGCGGCCACATGGGCGGCAAGGTGCTCGTGCCGACGCGCGAGGCCGTCGCCAAGCTGTCGGCCGCGCGTCTCGCGGCCGACGTGATGGGCACGTCGACCCTGCTGGTCGCCCGCACCGACGCGGAAGCGGCCGACCTGATCACGTCCGACGTCGACGACAACGACAAGCCGTTCCTGACGGGCGAGCGCACGGTGGAAGGTTTCTTCCGCACGAAGCCGGGCATCGAGCAGGCGATCTCGCGCGGTCTCGCGTACGCGCCGTACGCCGATCTGGTCTGGTGCGAAACGGGCAAGCCGGATCTCGAGTACGCGAAGAAGTTCGCGGAAGCGATCCACAAGCAGTTCCCGGGCAAGCTGCTGTCGTACAACTGCTCGCCGTCGTTCAACTGGAAGAAGAACCTCGACGACGCGACGATCGCGAAGTTCCAGAAGGAACTCGGCGCGATGGGCTACAAGTTCCAGTTCATCACGCTGGCCGGCTTCCATGCGCTGAACTACTCGATGTTCAACCTCGCGCACGGCTATGCCCGCACGCAGATGAGCGCGTTCGTCGAGCTGCAGCAGGCCGAGTTCGCGGCAGCGGACAAGGGCTTCACGGCCGTCAAGCACCAGCGCGAAGTCGGCACCGGCTACTTCGACGCGGTGACGCAGACGGTCGAGCGCGAAGCGTCGACCACCGCACTGCACGGCTCGACCGAAGACGAGCAGTTCTTCGACGGCAAGAAGGTCGCGTAAGCCGAGCAGCACGACGCGCCACGCGTCATGCCGATACCCGCCCCGTCTCGCGACGGCGCGGCATCGGCCACCGGACAACAATCAGGGAGGAGACGGCAGGCGCGCGATACCGATCGCGCGACCGGCCGCGCGGCCTGCGGGCCGCCAGCAACGACGCGCGCCGGCTCCGTCCGGCGCGCCCTTTTTCCAGGGCGCCGCCCTACCGATACACGATCACCGGAATTTTCGTATGGGTCAGCACGCGCTGCGTCTCGCTGCCGATCAGCAAGCTGCCGAGCCCGCGGCGTCCGTGGGACGCCATGAAGATCACGTCGCAGCCGCCGCGTTCGGCCGCCTCGATGATGCCGAGATACGGCGACGGATGTACGCTCGTCCAGGTGTCGCAATCGACGCCGGCCGCCTTCGCGGCCGATTCGACCTCGTCGAGGTGCGCGCGCGCCTCGCGCTCGCTACGCGCCCGAAAATCGGCAGGCGGCTCGATGATCACTTCGGAAAACGGCGAGTACGGATACTGCGGCAGACACGCGTAGGCCGTGACCCGCGCACCGACCGCGCGCGCCAGGTCGATCGCGCCGTCGATCGCCTTCTGCGACAGGTCGGAACCGTCGGTTGGAACGAGGATGTGCCGGAACATCGCGCCCTCCTTCGTCAATCGCACGCCTCACGTCGCGATCCCATCCGAGCCGGCCGCGACGCGTCGGACATGCCTCCTACGAGTGTAGTGCGCGAAATCGCCCAACCGGCGCCGGCAGCGGGTTCGCCCTCATATCGGAAACGCGCGGGCATGCGCGGCCTACTCGCCCCAATATCCGGGCTGTTCGTAGGTGTGCTTCAGGTAATCGAGAAACAACCGCACGCGCAGCGGCAGATGCCGGCGTTGCGGAAACACCGCGTGGATACCGATCGGCGGGGCGGCGAACGCGTCGAGCACGCTGACGAGCCGGCCGGCCGCGATGTCGTCGCCGACCTCCCACCACGAGCGCCACGCGAGCCCGTGGCCGTCGAGGCACCACTCGTGCAGCACTGCGCCGTCCGAGCACTCCATCGTGCCGTTCACGCGGATCGACACGACCTTGTCGTCGTCCTGGAACGCCCAGCCGCGTTGCTGGTTCGCGTTTGCCGCGAGCGCAAGGCAGTTGTGCCGCGCCAGCTCGGCGAGCGTGGCCGGCGTGCCGCGCCGTGCCAGATACGCGGGAGACGCGACGCACACGCGGCGATTTTCGCCGAGCTTCAGCGACACGAGCGACGAATCGGGCAGCTCGCCGAGCCGCACCGCGCAATCGAACCCCTCATTGACGAGGTCGACCATCCGGTCGGACAGGTCGAGCGTGACCGACACGTCCGGATGGCCGACGCTGAATTCGGGCACGAGCGGTGCAACGTGCCGCCGGCCGAAACCGGCCGGCGCGGAAATGCGCAGGTGGCCGCTCGCCTTGACGCCGCCGGCGGACACGCTCGCCTCCGCGTTCTGCATGTCGTTGATGACGCGCTGGCAATCCTCGAGGAACGCCGAGCCCTCGAACGTCAGCGTGAGCTTGCGCGTCGTGCGCACCAGCAGCTTGACGCCGAGCCGCTCCTCGAGCGCGTCGAGACGGCGACCGATGATCGCCGGTGCGACGCCTTCCGCGTGCGCGGCCGCCGACAGGCTGCCCTTCGCGGCGACCGCGGCGAACGTTTCGATCTGCTTGAACCGGTCCATGACTCGCAGGGGCGGCGCTACCGCCCTTCAAATAGCTTAAACCGCTCAAGATTAGGTAGATGAAAGTAAAAGATCAAGTGATGTTTAGCGTCTTTTTTAGCACATACGATCACGAATAGAATTCACCTGACCTCTGAAACTGGAGCGCAAGGCTATGTCGGCCACAACGACACTCTCCTCTCCCGACGCAATCCTCTTCGACGCATTCGGCACGTTGTTCGACGTGCGTGCGGTCCTAGCCGCGGCGGAACAGATGTTTCCCGGTCACGGGGAACGGTTGTCGCAGCTGTGGCGACGCAAGCAAATCGAATACTCGCAGTTGCGCACGCTCGCCGATCCGGCCGGCGCGCGCTATCGCCCGTTCCGGGACATCACGCTCGATGCGCTGCGGTTCGCCGCGCGCCGGCTCGGGCTCGCGCTGAACAGCGCGGCCGAGAAGCGGCTGATGGACGAATACGCATGCCTGTCCACCTATCCCGATACGGTGCCCGCGCTGCGCAAGCTGCGCGCGCTCGACCCGCGCCCGCCGCTCGGCATCCTGTCGAACGGCACACCGCAGATGCTGGACATCGCGATCAAGAGCGCCGGCATGTCCGGGCTGTTCGATCGCGTGCTGTCGGCCGACACCGTCCGCGCGTACAAGCCGAGCCCGGCCGCCTATGCGCTCGGCACCGACGCGTTCGGACCGAACCGGCGCGGCATCGTGTTCGTGTCGTCGAACGCGTGGGACGTCGCCGGCGCCGTCTGGTTCGGCTATACGACGTTCTGGCTCAACCGCACGGGCGCGCCCGCCGAGGAACTCGGCGCGCCACCCGACGGCACCGGCACCGGCATGGCCGACCTGCTCGCATTCCTCGCCACCCCGGCTCCGTCCGGCAGACCCGCAAACCGCACGCGCCCCAGCCCGGGTGCATGACGTTCGCAGCGCTGCCGCCTTCCCCCTTCACCGAAACCGCAACTGACCGACCAAGGAGATGAGACTCATGAGCACCCCGATCACGCTGCCGCAAGGCATGACGATCACCGGCGAAATCAAGCCGGGTTACGAAGCAATCCTGACGCCTGAAGCGCTCGAACTCGTCGCAGCGCTGCACCGCACGTTCGAGCCGCGCCGCCAGGCGCTGCTGCAGGCGCGCGTCGAGCGCACGAAACGGCTCGACGCGGGCGAGCGCCCCGACTTCCTGGCCGAGACGAAGGCCATCCGCGAAGGCGACTGGAAGGTCGCGCCGCTGCCGGCCGACCTGCAATGCCGCCGTGTCGAGATCACGGGCCCCGTCGAGCGCAAGATGATCATCAACGCGCTGAACTCGGGCGCGGATTCGTACATGACGGACTTCGAGGATTCGAACGCGCCGAGCTGGACGAACCAGATCGACGGCCAGATCAACCTGAAGGACGCGGTGCGCCGCACGATCTCGCTCGAGCAGAACGGCAAGTCGTACCAGCTGAACGACAAGGTCGCGACGCTGATCGTGCGTCCGCGTGGCTGGCACCTCGACGAGAAGCACGTGACGGTCGACGGCCAGCGCGTGTCCGGCGGCATCTTCGATTTCGCGCTGTTCCTGTTCCACAACGCGAAGGAACTGCTCGCGCGCGGCTCGGGCCCGTACTTCTACCTGCCGAAGATGGAAAGCCATCTCGAAGCACGCCTGTGGAACGACATCTTCGTCGCCGCGCAGGAAGGCGTCGGCGTGCCGCGCGGCACGATCCGCGCGACCGTGCTGATCGAGACGATCCTCGCCGCGTTCGAGATGGACGAGATCCTGTACGAACTGCGCGAACACAGCTCGGGCCTGAACGCCGGCCGCTGGGACTACATCTTCTCGGCCATCAAGAAGTTCAAGAACGACCGCGACTTCTGCCTCGCCGAGCGTTCGAAGATCACGATGACGGTGCCGTTCATGCGTGCATACGCGCTGCTGCTGCTGAAGACCTGCCACAAGCGCAACGCGCCGGCGATCGGCGGGATGAGCGCGCTGATCCCGATCAAGAACGATCCGGAAGCGAACGACAAGGCCATGGGCGGCGTGCGCTCGGACAAGCAGCGCGACGCGACCGACGGCTACGACGGCGGCTGGGTCGCGCACCCGGGACTCGTGCCGATCGCGATGGAAGAGTTCGTCAAGGTGCTCGGCGACAAGCCGAACCAGATCGCGAAGCAGCGCGACGACGTGCAGGTCGAAGGCAAGAACCTGCTCGACTTCCAGCCCGAAGCGCCGATCACCGAAGCCGGCCTGCGCAACAACATCAACGTCGGCATCCACTACCTCGGCGCATGGCTCGACGGCAACGGCTGCGTGCCGATCCACAACCTGATGGAAGATGCGGCCACGGCCGAAATCTCCCGCTCGCAGGTGTGGCAATGGATCCGCTCGCCGAAGGGTGTGCTCGACGACGGCCGCAAGGTCACCGCCGAACTCGTGCGTGAATTCTCGAAGGCCGAGCTGGACAACGTGAAGCGCTCGGTCGGCGGCAACACGCAGCCGTACGAGCGCGCCGCGGCGATCTTCGAGCAGATGTCGACGTCGGAAGGCTTCACCGAATTCCTGACGCTGCCGCTGTACGAGGAAATCTGACGTAGCCACCCGCCTCGATCGGTGCCCGCCCTGTGTCGGCGCCGGTCGCAGACGATGGCGGCATCAAAAAAGCGCCCCGAGGGGCGCTTTTTCATTTGCGGCAGGATCAGATACCGCGGCTGCCCACGCAACCGGTCAGATGGCTTCCCGCTCGCGCCGGTGCTGAACCCAGTCGCCCGATGCAATGCGCGAATGCCCGGCTATCGCATGCGCGGCGACCGGATAGTAAAGACAGGCGTACTGCCGGCCGCCGAGTTCGACGGTCACGTCTTCCGGCTTGAACAGCGAGTCGACGCCCGGATACACACGCTCGATCTCGTCGAGCACGGGAACGAGCTGGTCGTCGACCTCGTAGACGTCGCCCCACACCAGCGACTTGCCGGCCGATCCGGCAATCATTCCCGGATACGTACCGAAATCGTACAGTTCGCCCGGCAGCGCGGCGGCACCGAGCAGCGTCGGCGCGGCAATCCCGTGCCTGGCGGCCGCGTGGCCGATGTCGTTGGCCTCCCCGTTTCTCAGGGTGCCGTAGACGAATACGTAGCGCATCGTGGTTCTCCTCTTTGATTCGTATGTTGCCGTGCTCGCGGGCGATTCGTGCGAAATCGCCCGCGCATCGATAGACCACGATACCGGCCCGATGGTTCGAACCCGCACGCGCGCCCTGCCCCGCGGCAGTCCCGAAATCGCCGAGCCCCCACACAAAGTTCATTTGAACGCGGCATGATCGGCCGACAAACCGCCGCGTGCGCTTTCGCGGCGCCTTCTACAATAACGGCATCGCCGCCGCGCTGCCCGAATCGTTCATGAACCCGCCGTTCCAAGCCGACGTACCGAACCCGTACGTCATCGACATTCCGCCCGAATTCGCGCCGACCGCCGTCCATCCGATGCGCGTGCGTGCCAGGCAGGTCAATACCGGGCACCGGATCCCGCTGCATACGCATGCGTGGGCACAGCTCGCGTACGCATCGCGCGGCGTGCTGCGCGTCGCGACGACCGGCACGACGTGGATGGTGCCGCCGTCCCGCGCGATCTGGGTGCCGCCGCGCGTGACGCACGAGGTCGTGATCGTCGAAGAGGCGTATTTGCGCACGCTGTATATCGACGAGTCGATCGTGCCGGACGGGCTCGACGCGTGCCGCGTCGTCGAAGTGACGGGGCTCCTGCGCGAACTGATCGTCGCACTCGATGCACGCGACCTGAGCACCGCGCGCGAGCGCCTGCTGTGCGGGCTCGTGCTCGACGAGCTGACCCACGCCGAACCGCTACCGCTCGCCGTGCCGATGCCCGACGAAAAAAGGCTGCGCATGCTGTGCGAATCGGTACTCGCGCATCCGGCGCACGCGGAGTCGCTCGAACATTGGGCCAGCGAGGTCGGCGCGAGCACACGCACGATTTCGCGGCTCTTCAAGCAGGAACTGGGGGTAAGCTTTTCGCAGTGGCGCCAGCAGGCGCTGCTGGCGCGGGCCATTCCGCTGCTGAACCAGGGGCGGCCGCTGTCGCATATCGCACGTGAGCTCGGCTACCAGAGCCAGAGCGCCTTTTCGGCGATGTTCCGGCGTGCCTTCGGCGAAAGCCCGCGCGCCTTCATGCTGCGCGGCTACGAGCACCGCGGCCCGGAAGGCAGCCTCGCGGACGACGAAACCCCGGACGACGACGCGATCGACGCTGTCCGCTGAACGCCCGGTTCCGGATCGTCAGGCCATCAGACCGGCCGCACCATGTGGCGGATCGAGCCAAGTTGTGCAAGCCGCGACCCGGCAACCTGATAGCCCATGCGCAAGTAGAGACGCGCGGCAGGATTGTCGACGAACACGCGCAGTTGCAGTTCGTGCAGCCCGCGCGCGCGCGCCCAGCGGTGCGACATGTCGAGCATGTAGGTGCCGGCGCCCTGCCCGCGATGGCCGGCCGCGATCTGGACGTCGCGGATGTGCAGCGAGTCGCCCTCTTCGGTCACGCGCAGCACGCCGATGCGCTCGCCGTCGGCCTCGAGGATGAAGTTTTCGGATTCGCGCCAGCTTGCGTAGAACAGGTCGCTGCGCCACACGAGCCCATGGCGCTTGTAATAGCCGCCCATGTTGCCGTGCGTCAGCGCTTCGGCAAACGGAAAATCGCCAGCCTCCGCGGGCCGGAGCTGATACAGGAGTCGCAGGTCGGTCGGATCGAGCATCACGCAGGGGTCAAGAACGCATCCCGCCACGATAGCGCAGTCGCGTGCGGATGCAATCGCGGATTTCTCGTAGCGGCTCGACGCCGGATGACCGGCGGTTACGTGCCGCAAGCGGGGCGCAACCGGAAACGCAAATGAAAAAGCCCGCACTAGGCGGGCTTCTTCATTTTTTGGCGGAGCGGACGGGACTCGCCTACATCCTGCAGGCCGCGGTTGCGCGTGCACGCGCAACCCTTCGAGTCCCGCCGGAAGCTGCGCAGGCAGCTTCCTCCACTCCGCAGTCACGCGCCCGCCAGCGGGCGCAACCAGAAACACAAATGAAGAAGCCCGCGCAAGGCGGGCTTCTTCATTTTTTTGGCGGAGCGGACGGGACTCGAACCCGCGACCCCCGGCGTGACAGGCCGGTATTCTAACCGACTGAACTACCGCTCCAGTCTTGCTACTTGCCTGGCAGGCGTCGGTTACTTCCTGCCGGCGCATCGTTTGTTCGAACGACGCCGAAATCTGGCGTCCCCTAGGGGATTCGAACCCCTGTACTCACCGTGAAAGGGTGATGTCCTAGGCCTCTAGACGAAGGGGACAACGTACTGCTTACATCCTTAATGCAAAAGCCCGTTCAAAAATCGTTCTTTGAACGGGCTTCGTTCTGGCGGAGCGGACGGGACTCGAACCCGCGACCCCCGGCGTGACAGGCCGGTATTCTAACCAACTGAACTACCGCTCCAGCTTTCTTACTCCCACCTGCAGGACACCGTCACGTTCCTGCATGTGTTGCGACACTTCTACGAAACGCCGCTGAATCTGGCGTCCCCTAGGGGATTCGAACCCCTGTACTCACCGTGAAAGGGTGATGTCCTAGGCCTCTAGACGAAGGGGACAACGTACTGCTTACATCCTTAATACAAAAGCCCGCTCAAAAACGTCTTGAACGGGCTTCGTTCTGGCGGAGCGGACGGGACTCGAACCCGCGACCCCCGGCGTGACAGGCCGGTATTCTAACCGACTGAACTACCGCTCCAGCTTTCTTACCCTCACCCGCAGGACGTCGGTTACGTTCCCGCAAGCGTTGCGACATTTCTACGAAACGCCGCTGAATCTGGCGTCCCCTAGGGGATTCGAACCCCTGTACTCACCGTGAAAGGGTGATGTCCTAGGCCTCTAGACGAAGGGGACAAAATCTTTTCAGATCTGTCTGGCTTTCGCTATTCACTTTTCAATCAACAGCGAAGGCCGAAATTCTAACTGCTTTGAATCATTTTGTGAAGCATTTATTACTACTGCTGCTTCGCAAATCAACTCAGCTTGTTCTGATGGTGGAGGTAAGCGGGATCGAACCGCTGACCTCTTGCATGCCATGCAAGCGCTCTCCCAGCTGAGCTATACCCCCTTGCAGAACAGAAATGAGATTATATGGAGCTACTTTGAACTTGTAAATACCCTTTTTGCGATTCGAGCGAAATTTTTTGCGAAGCTGCCGCAATGTCACGCACAGGCAGCTTCGCTCGCCCTCGAACCTCAGGCCAGCGCGGCCTCGATACGCGACACCACGACATCGCGACCGAACAGCACGAGCACCGCATCGATCGACGGCGTGTGCGTCGTACCCGCCACCAGCAGGCGCACCGGCATCGCGAGTTGCGGCATCTTCAGCTTGTGCGTGCCGAGCGTCGCCTTCAGCGCGGCGGACACGGCCTCCTTGGTCCAGTCGGCCGCCTTCAGCGCAGCGACGAGATCGGCCAGCGCCGGACGCACCACATCGGTCACGTGCTGCGCAAGCGCATCGGCTTCCGGTGCCGGCACACGGTAGAACATCGTGGCGCCTTCCGCGATCTCCTTGACCGTCGTCGCGCGATCCTTCATCAGCCCGACCACCGCTTCGAGCGCAGGGCCCGTCGCGATCGCGGCATCGTCGATGCCGAGGGCGGACAGGAACGGCTTCGCCAGCTCGGCAAGGCGCGCGTTGTCCGCTTCCTTGATGTAATGCGCGTTCAGCCAGCTCAGCTTGCTGTGGTCGTACTGCGCGGGCGACTTGCCGAGATGCTCGAGATCGAACCATTCGACGAACTGCTCGCGCGAGAAGATCTCGGCGTCGCCGTGCGACCAGCCGAGGCGCGCGAGATAGTTGACGACGGCTTCGGGCAGGAAGCCCGCGTCGCGGTACGCCATCACGCTCATCGCGCCATGACGCTTGCTCATCTTCTCGCCCTGCTCGTTCAGCACGGTCGGCAGGTGCGCGTAGACGGGCGGCTCGCCGCCAAGCGCATTCAGGATGTTGATCTGGCGCGGCGTGTTGTTCACGTGGTCGTCGCCACGGATCACGTGCGTGATGCCCATGTCCATGTCGTCCACCACCACGCAGAAGTTGTAGATCGGCGTGCCGTCCGGGCGCGCGATCACGAGGTCGTCGAGCTCTTCGTTCGAGATCTCGACACGCCCCTTCACGGCGTCGTCCCACACGACCGTGCCGGTCAGCGGATTGCGGAAGCGCAGCACCGGCTTCACGCCGGCCGGCGGCTCCGGCAGCACCTTGCCGGGCTCCGGACGCCACGTGCCGTCATAGCGCGGCTTCAGGCCGGCCTCGCGCTGGCGTTCGCGCAGCGCGTCGAGTTCCTCGGCCGACATGTAGCACGGGTACGCGAGGCCCTTTTCGAGCATCTCCGCGAGCACCTCGCGATAGCGGTCCATCCGCTGCATCTGGTAGATCGGGCCTTCGTCGAAATCCAGGCCGAGCCACTGCATCCCTTCAAGGATGGCATCGACCGCTTCCTGCGACGAGCGCTCGACGTCGGTATCCTCGATGCGCAGCACGAACGTGCCTTTCATCTTGCGGGCGAACGCCCACGGATAGAGTGCGGAGCGGATGTTGCCGAGGTGGATGAAGCCGGTGGGACTCGGCGCGAAGCGGGTACGGACAGGACGGGTCATAAACGGTAACTCGAACGCCTGGGGCGCATGAATGATTCGACGCGGGATCGACGGCGGCAGCCCGGACAGCAACGGGGCCGGCGACGCCCGGAACGGGAAAGAAGCCGGAATTATACTCGCGCCGGACATCGCGCCAAGCGCACGGCTTGCTTTATGATGTGCGCGCCGCGGCCGCCAGCCGGCGCGGCGCCGGCCATACGGAACCTGCCGTACGGCCGCTCGGAACCTATCGCCGCCGCGGGCCGTGTAACCCGCCGCCAAGCCGCCGGAGAACCATTCGATGTCGTCCCCTCGCCTGTCGCGCCGCCACTTCACGATCGCCGCCGCGTCCGCCAGCCTCGCCGCCTGCACGTCGTTCGGCGACAAATCCCGCCCGGACAATGCCTCCGGCACCACGCAGCCGCACGAGAAACCCGTGAAGATCGGCATCGCGCTCGGCGGCGGCGCCGCGCGCGGCTTCTCGCACATCGGCGTGCTGAAGGCGCTCGAGGCGCGCGGCATCCCGGTCGAAATCGTCGCAGGCACGAGCGCGGGCTCGGTGGTCGGCGCACTCTATGCATCGGGCATGAGCGCGCTGCAGATCAACAAGATCGCGCTCGACATGGACCAGGCGGCGATCAGCGACTGGGCGCTGCCGTTCCGCTCGCGCGGGCTGCTGCAAGGCGTCGCGCTGCAGAACTTCCTGAACAAGACGCTCAACAACCGGCCGATCGAAAAGATGGCGAAGCCGCTCGGCATCGTCGCGACCGATCTGCAGAACGGCCAGCCGATCCTGTTCCAGCAGGGCAACACGGGGCTCGCGGTACGCGCGTCGTGCAGCGTGCCGTCGGTGTTCGAGCCGGTGAAGATCGGCAACCGCGAGTATGTCGACGGCGGCCTCGTGAGCCCCGTGCCCGCGTCGTACGCGCGCAAGATGGGCGCAAGCTTCGTGATCGCGGTCGACATCTCGGCCCGGCCGGACGGTGCGGCAACCAACAACCCGATCGAGATGCTGCTGCAGACCTTCACGATCATGGGCCAGACGATCAAGACCTACGAGCTCGACAAGTACGCGGACGTCGTGATCCGCCCGAACCTCAACGCGATGGGCGGCAGCGACTTCAACCAGCGCAACGCGGCGATTCTCGCGGGCGAGGAAGCCGTTGCGCGCATCATGCCGGAACTGCAGCGCAAGCTGGCGGCAGCGCGCGGCGTCGCTGCCGCGTAAGCACGCGATGCGCAGGCCGGCGCGCGCCGCCGTCGGCCCGCAAACGGCGGAACACCTGTCGGGTCGCCGTCGTTTGCACCGCCCCAAAACAAAAAACCCTGCCGCCTTTCGGTGACAGGGTTTTTTTCGATCCGGCCGGACTGGCTGTCGAACGTCAGTTGTTGCCGTTCGCCGAATCGTCGCCGATCGTCGCGCGCACGCGCTGACGCAGGTCTTCCGGCTTCATCGGGAACTCCGATTCCAGCCGGCGCGCGCCGGTGAACCGCTTTTCCCAGTAGCCGCTGTCGAGATCGTCGACGCGAATGGTGCTGCCCGTCGACGGCGAGTGCACGAACTTGTTGTCGCCGATGTAGATGCCGACGTGCGAGAACGTGCGGCGCATCGTGTTGAAGAACACGAGGTCGCCCGGCTTGAGGTTGCTCATGCTCACCTTCTCGCCGACGCGGCTCATCTCTTCCGCACGGCGCGGCAGCGACATGCCCAGCGTGTCCTGGAACACGTAGCGCACGAAGCCGCTGCAGTCGAGGCCCGAATCCGGCGAGTTGCCGCCCCAGCGATAGCGCACGCCGATCATGTTCAGCGCGCCGACGACCACGTCGCCTGCCTTGCCGGCCATGCCCGCGAGGAACGACTTCGCGCCGCCGCTCGACGGCTGTGCGCTGGTCTGCTGGAGGGAGGAATTCGACGCGCTCTGCGTCGAATTCGTGACATTCTGGTTAAAACTGCTGACTTCGTCGGCGAACGCGCCGGGAGCTGCTGCAAACAGGGCGCCGATGAACAGCCCGGCGATGGTGCGCGCGCATGCCTGGGTCAGGGATCGATGCTGCATTGGTCGATGGAATTTGCTTAAAAATCAGCTGATTGGCGGAAAATTTCGGTCGATACTAGCCAGCGCGTAATCGTTTGTCAAAACAAATTAATAAATACAATCGAGATGGTCAGACCATTGGCGGCCTATCACGCTTTCCAGACCGCTTTCAACAGCTTTTGTGTGTAAGGATGTGACGGTCTTGTGAAGATGTCGGCCACCTCTCCCGACTCGACGACAGCCCCGTCCTGCATCACCGCGACGCGGTGCGCCATCGCCCCGATCACCTCCAGGTCGTGGCTGATGAATACGTAGCCGAGGTTGTATTTCTGTTGCAAATTCGCGAGCAGTTTCAGCACCTGCTGCTGGATCGATACGTCGAGCGCAGACGTCGGCTCGTCGAGGATCAGGATGCGCGGCTCCAGCACCAGCGCCCGCGCGATCGCGATCCGCTGGCGCTGCCCGCCCGAAAATTCGTGCGGATAGCGGTGCAGCACCGTGCGGTCGAGACCGACTTCGCGCAGCACCGCGAGCGACTTCGCACGCCGCGCGTCGGGCGTCATGTCCGGGCGATGCAGCTCGAGCCCCTCGCCGACGATCCGCTCGATCGTGTGACGCGGTGAAAGCGAACTGAACGGATCCTGAAAGACGACCTGCATGTTCGAGCGCAGCGCCGTCTGTTCGCGGCCGCGATAGGTCGACAGCGCGCGCCCCTGGAATTCGATCGTGCCGCCGGCCGTCTTCTGCAGGCCGAGCAGCGCCATCGCGAGCGTCGACTTTCCCGACCCCGATTCGCCGACGATGCCGAGCGTCTCGCCCTGCCGCACCGACACCGACACGTCCGCGACGGCCGTCACCGGCACCGAGCCGAACCAGCCCGCGATGCCCGGGCGCTTGCGCGCGAACTGGACGCTCACGTGGTGCGCGTCGAGTACGACGGGCGCAATCGGCATCACCGGCGTGACCGCGCGTTGCGGCCGGCTGTTCAACAGCCGCTGCGTGTACGGATGCTCGGGGTCCGCGAAGATCCGCTCGACGGGCCCGCTTTCGACGAGCCGACCGTGCTCCATCACCGCGACGCGGTCCGCGAAGTGCCGCACGAGATTCAAGTCGTGCGTGATCAGCAGGATCGCCATCCCGCGCTTTTCCGCTTCCTCGCGCTGCAGTTCCAGCAGCAGATCGACGATCTGCGCGCGGATCGTCACGTCGAGCGCGGTGGTCGGCTCGTCGGCCAGCAACAGGCGCGGCCGGCAGGCGAGCGCCATCGCGATCATCGCGCGCTGGCGCTGGCCGCCCGACAACTGGTGCGGATAGCTGTCGACGCGCTTCTCCGGCTCCGCGATGCCGGTGCGCGCAAGCAACGCGATCGCGCGCTTGCGCGCCTCGACCGCCGATACGCCATCGTGCAGCACGATCGTCTCGCCGATCTGCACGCCGATCGTATACAGCGGGTTGAGCGCGGTCATCGGCTCCTGGAAGATCATCGCGATGTCCGAGCCGCGCAGCCCGCGCATCTCGCGCTCGCTCTTCGCCACCAGGTCCTGCCCCGCGAAGCGGATCGCACCGCTCACGTCGGCATCGCGCAGCAACCGCAGGATCGACAGCGCGGTCACGCTCTTGCCCGAACCCGACTCGCCGACCAACGCGACACGCTCGCCGCGGCCGATCGCGAGCGTCACGTCGTCCACCGCGACCGTGTCGCCGAAACGCACGTGCAGATGCTCGAGCGCCAGCAGCGGCGCTTGCTGCGTCGATACGACCGGTTCGCTCATCGCTGGCCTCCCGCCGCGCGCACCGAATCGGCGATCCGCGTGTCGAGCGCATTGCGCAGCGCATCGCCCATGAAGGTCAGCAGCAGCAGCGTCGCAACCAGCACGCCGAAGGTCGACAGCGAGATCCACCAGGCGTCGAGGTTGCCCTTGCCCTGCGCGAGCAGCTCGCCGAGGCTCGGGGTCGGCGGCGGCACGCCGAGCCCGAGGAAATCGAGGCTCGTGAGCGCGAGGATCGAGCCGCTCATCCGGAACGGCAGGAACGTGATCACCGGCGTGAGACTGTTCGGCAGCACATGGCGCCAGATGATCTGCCAGTTCGTGAGCCCCATCGCGCGCGCCGCGCGCACGTAGTCCTGCGTACGGTTGCGCAGGAATTCCGCACGCACGTAGTCGGCCAGCCCGATCCAGCCGAACAGCGACAGCAGCACGATCAGCAGCAGGAAGCTCGGCTCGAAGATCGACGCGAAGATGATCAGCAGGTACAGCTCGGGCAGCGAGCTCCAGATCTCGATCAGCCGCTGCCCGACGATGTCGATGCGCCCGCCGAAGAAGCCCTGCACGGCGCCCGCGGCGATCCCGAGCAGCGTGCCGATCACGGTCAGGATCAGCCCGAACTCGACCGACACGCGGAACCCATACACCAGCCGCGCCAGCAGGTCGCGCCCCTGCGCGTCGGTGCCGAGCCAGTTCGCGCGCGACGGCGGCGCGGGGTTCGGCACGTTCGAGAAGTAGTTCAACGTGTCGTAGTAGTAACGGTTCGGCGGGTAGACGACGAAGTTGCCGGGCGCCTCCAGCCGCTTGCGCACATAAGGATCGAGATAATCGGCCGGCGTCGGGAAATCCCCGCCGAAGGTTGTCTCCGGATACGCATGGAACAACGGGAAATAGTACTGGCCGTCGTAACGCACGACGAGCGGCTTGTCGTTCGACCACAGCGGCGCGGCCACGCTCGCGGCGAAGGCCACGAAAAAGATCACGAAGCTCCAGTAGCCGAGACGCTGCTGCCTGAAGCGCTGCCATACGCGGCGCGCGGGCGACGGCGACACGCGGGCGCGCGCCGCATCGATGCGGGATGACACGACGGCCCGGTTCATCGCGCACCTCGCCCGGTGACGCCGGGCATGCAGACGGACGGTTTCATGTCAGCGCTCCAGGGTGTCGAATTGAATGCGCGGATCGACCCACACATAGCAGAGATCGGAGATCAGCTTGGTCGCGAGGCCGATCAGCGTGAACAGGTACAGCGTGCCGAGCACGACCGGATAGTCGCGCCGCACGACCGATTCGTACGACAGCAGCCCGAGGCCGTCGAGCGAGAACAGCGTCTCGATCAGCAGGCTGCCCGTGAAGAACGCGCCGATGAACGCAGCCGGGAAGCCGACGATCAGCGGCAGCATCGCGTTGCGGAAAACGTGCTTCCACAGCACGCTGCGCTCGGAGAGCCCCTTCGCCCGCGCGGTCAGCACGTATTGCCGGCGGATCTGGTCGAGGAACGCATTCTTCGTCAGCATCGTGATGACCGCAAAGCTGCCGACCACCGACGCCGTGATCGGCAGTGCGATATGCCACAGGTAGTCGAGCACCTTGCCGACGAGCGACAACTGCGCGAAGTTGTCCGACGTGAGCCCGCGCAGCGGGAACAGCTGCCAGAACGAGCCGCCACCGAACAGCACGAGCAGCAGCACGCCGAGCACGAAGCCCGGAATCGCATAGCCGACGAGCACGACGAGGCTCGTCGCGACGTCGAACGGCGAGCCGTTGCGCACCGCCTTCGCGATGCCGAGCGGCACCGATATGAGGTACGTGAGGAAGAATGTCCACAGCCCGATGCTGATCGACACGGGCAGCTTCTGCACGACCAGCGACCACACGCTCTGGTGGCGGAAGTAGCTGTCGCCGAGGTCGAACCGTGCGAAGCGCTTGAGCATCAGCCAGTAGCGTTCGAGCGGCGGCTTGTCGAAACCGTACAGCGCCTTGAGCTGCGCGAGCTGCTGCGCGTCGACGCCGGTGTGCGCACGCATCCCGAACGGCACCGCACCCTGCTCCGTCGCACCCTTGCGCAATTCTTGCACGGCCTGTTCGACCGGGCCGCCCGGCACGAACTGGATCACCGCGAACGTGAGGGTCAGCACGCCGATGAGCGTCGGGATCATCAGCAGCAGGCGTTTGAGGATGTAGCTCCACATAGGGCGTCGACTCGCGATCGGTAGGCGGGGTTGGACGGAGGGGCGGCGTGGCTCAGTGATCGGGCTTCGCCCACCAGGTCGACACGACCCAGCCCTCGGCCGAATAGTACAGCGGCAGCGTCTGCGGGTAGGCAAGCGTGCGCTTGTACGCGACCCGGTGCGTCGTGCTGTACCACTGCGGGACCGCGTAGTAGCCGTGCATCAGCACGCGGTCGAGCGCGTGCGTCGCGTCGAGCAGGTCGTCGCGCGTCTGTGCGGTGCCGAGTGCATGCAGCAGCGCGTCGACAGCCGGCGATTTCAGTCCGATGAAGTTGTCGGAGCCCGGCTCGTCGGCGAACTTGCTGGCGTAACGCGAATATTGCTCGGCACCCGGCACCTGCACGCCCGGCAAGCGGATCGTCGTCATGTCGTAGTCGAACGCGTCGAGACGCTTCTGCAGCAGCGCGTAATCGGCCGTGCGAAAACGCGCATCGATGCCGAGCTTCGCCAGGTTGCGCTGGTACGCCGCCACGATTCCTTCCATCGACGCGCCGGAATCGTCGAGGATCTCGAACGTGAACGGCTCGCCCTTCGCGTTGCGCAGCGCGCCGTCGCGATAGGTCCAGCCAGCCTGCGCGAGCAGCGCGCGCGCCTTCAGCAGGTTCGCGCGCAGCGAGCCCGGCGGGTTCGTGTTCGGCTGCGTGACCATCGGGCCGAACACGGCCGGGTCGAGCTGCGCGCGCAGCGGCTCCAGCAGCTTCAGCTCGCCGGGGCCGGGCGTACCGGTCGCCTGCAGGTCGGTGTCGGCGAAGTAGCTGTCCATACGCGTGTAGGCGCTGTAGAACAGCTGCCGGTTCAGCCATTCGAAGTCGAACGCCAGATCGAGCGCCTGGCGCACGCGCACGTCGCGAAACAGCGGCCGGCGCAGGTTCATGAAGAAGCCCTGCATGCCGGCGCCGTTGTGCTGGCGGAATTCGCGCTTGACGAGCTCACCGCTGTCGAAACGCTTGCCGACGTCGCGGCGCGTCCAGTTGCGCGCGATGTACTCGACGAGCACGTCGTATTCGCCGGCCTTGAACGCCTCGAGCCGCGCGACGCCGTCGCCATAGAGCTTGTAGACGATCCGCTCGAAGTTGTTGGTGCCGACCCGCACAGGCAGGTCGGCGCCCCAGTACGCCGGGTTGCGCCGGTAAGTGATCGTCCGGCCGTTGTCGTAATGGTCGATCAGGTACGGACCGCTGCCGATCGGCTGCTCGAACGCGAGCTGGTCGAACGGGATGCGCGAGCCGTCCGCACGCACTCCCCACTTGCGAGAAAACACCGGCACGCCGCCGGCGATCAGCGGCAGTTCGCGGTTCGCGCTGCGGAACTCGAAGCGCACGGTAGCCGGATCGACGACCACGGTCTTCGCGATCTCCGCGAAATATGCGCCGAACTGCGGCGCGGCCTGCTTGCTCTTCAGCGTGTCGAACGAGAACTTGACGTCGTCGGCGGTGACGCGATCGCCGTTCGAGAAGCGTGCGCGCGGATTCAGGTGGAACGTGACCGAACGGCGGTCCGGCGCGATGTCGATGTCGTCGGCGAGCAGCCCGTATGCGGATGCCGGTTCATCCGAACTGCCGGTCGCGAGGCTCTCGAACAGCATGTCGATGCCCGGCGCGGGATTGCCGCGCATCGTGAACGGGTTGAACTTGTCGAACGACGTCAGCCGGTTCGGGTTCGCGAGCACCAGCGTGCCGCCCTTCGGCGCGTCGGGGTTGACGTAGTCGAAATGCTTGAAGCCCGGCGGATACTTCGGCTCGCCGTACTGCGCAATGGCGTAGACCGCGTGCGCAGCGGTCGCGGCCAGCACCGCTTGCGCCACGAACACCGCGGCCGTGCGGCCGGCAGCCCGTACGGCGCGGCGGACGCGCGCACCGCCGGCCCGGGGCGAACCCTTCGTCATAGAGGCCCTGTCGGTCGAATGAGGGTAGTAACGAGGGACGATTCTACCCATTCAAGCCGGCGAGCCAAAAGAAAACCGCCACGCGGGCGGTTTCTTCACGAGTGGATCGGGGGGCGCGCATCAGGCAGGCGCGCCTTGTCGATCAGTGCCAGCCGTTGTGGCGGCCGTTGTCCCAGTGGCCACGATCGCCGCCCCAGCCGCGGCCGTGATGGCGGTACCACTCGTCACGGCCCCAGTAGCGACGGCCGTCCCAGTAGCGGTCGCCATGCCAGCCGATCACGATGGTCGGTCCCGGCGCGTAGACAGGGGCCGGTGCGTAGACCGGCGCAGGCTGATAGACGACCGGCGGCGGAGGCGGCGGCGCATACACGGGTGCGGGCGCGACGTATACCGGCGCCGGAACGCCGAGATTGATCCCGACATTGACTCCCGCCATTGCTGCGCCCGACACGAGCAAGGCCGTCATACCGGTCAAGAGCGAGGCAACACGCAAGGTCTTCATGGATTCCTCTTCTGGTTGTGTCATGTGTGATTCGACTATAACGGCAAGCGCCGGTCCCGCATATTTCCACTTTGTAAGAACTGATGCGCGGCATCGCAACGGGAAGCTTGCGCTAACGTCTTGTAACAATCGACGGCCTGAATGCGGCATGCCGGCATCTTTCTGCCCACGCCCGCGCCCTTACCCATCGTCCGCATCTGGAACGGCGACATGCACCAAGCGCCGAATCATACTGCGTGTGCAGCGCCCCATCCCCCTTTCGCTCGCCGGTTTCCCCCCGCCTGCGTGCGCCGCGCGCCCTGATCGTGCCCGTCTTGCGGACGAAAAAAAAGCGGCACTCGCGTGCCGCTTTTCCGGTTGGCGCCCCCGCGCCGCAATGCCGCTCAGCGCGACATCATGTTCATGCTGACGTTGTGCATCACCCACAGCGTGCCGACGATCAGGATCGCCGCGGTCAGCACCGTGTAGCTGAACGCCATCACGTTCCAGCGCTGGCCCGACGAGCCGTTCATGTGCAGGAAGTACACGAGGTGCACGATGATCTGCACGAACGCGAGCACGGCAAGCGCGATCAGCGACGCGTGCGGCGACAGCACGCCGCCCATCACGAGGCCGAACGATGCGGCCGTGAGCAGCACCGACAGGATGAAACCGGCGACGTAGCCGCCGACACTGCCGTGCCCTTCTTCGAGTTGAGACGAATGCGAATGGGCCATTTAGATCACGCTCGCGAGATAGACAAAGGAAAACACGCAGATCCACACGATGTCGAGGAAGTGCCAGAAGAGGCTCAGGCACGTCAGGCGTCGCAGGTCGCGATCGGTCAGGTCGCCGCCGCGGAACACGATCTGCCCGGCGAGCACGATCATCCACAGCAGGCCGGCCGTCACGTGCAGCCCGTGCGTGCCGACCAGCGTGAAGAACGCCGACAGGAACGCGCTGCGCTGCGGGCCGGCGCCCTCCGCGATCAGGTGCGAGAACTCGCGCAGTTCCATCACGAGGAACGCCGCGCCGAGCACGAACGTCACCGCGAGCCACGCGAGCAGCGCGCCGCGCCGCTGCTTGTACGCAGCGAGCATCGCGAAACCGTACGTGATGCTCGACAGCAGCAGCGCGGCGGTTTCCACCGCGACGCCCGGAATGTCGAACAGGTCTTTCGCGGTCGGCCCGCCCGCATGCTGCTGGCCGAGCACCGCGAACGTCGCGAACAGCGCCGCAAAGATCACGCAGTCGGTCATCAGGTACAGCCAGAACCCGAACACCGAATGCGACGGCGGATGGTCGTCGTGCTCGAGCAGGGTTGCGCTCAAGGTTTTCTGCAACATCAGTTGGCCTCCAGTTCCACGTCGTCGACGCGCGCGGCCACGCGCTGCGTCGGCTGCTTGTCTTCGATCTTCCGCACCGTCGACGCGGGGATGTAATAGCCGTCGTTATCGCGCGAGCTGTAGATCACGAGCGTCGCGACGATCCCGACGAGCCCGCCGATCGCCATCCACCAGATGTGCCATACCAGCGCGAAGCCGAGCACCAGGCCGAAGATCGCGATCACGAGGCCCGCGCAGGTATTCGACGGCATGTGAATGTCGCGAATCGCTGCCGGGTTCGGCCGGCCTTCACCGCGTGCCTTCATGTCCGCATACGCGTCGAGCGTGCGCACTTGCGGGATCACCGCGAAGTTGTAGTCGGCCGGCGGCGACGAGGTCGCCCATTCCAGCGTGCGGCCCCCCCACGGATCGCCCGTCGTGTCGCGGTACTCGGGCAGGTTGCGGTTGCGGATGCTGACCACCAGCTGCAGCAGCTGGCATGCGATGCCGATCGCGATCAGCACGGCGCCGAATGCGGCGACCAGCAGCCACGGATGCCAGGCCGGGTTGTCGTAATGGTTGATCCGGCGCGTCATGCCCATGAAGCCGAGCACGTAGAGCGGCACGAATGCAACGTAGAAGCCGATCTGCCAGAACCAGAACGCCGCCTTGCCGAGCTTCTCGTTCAGCTTGAAGCCGAACGCCTTCGGGAACCAGTAGTTGAAGCCGGCGAGATAGCCGAACAGCACGCCGCCGATGATCACGTTGTGGAAGTGCGCGATCAGGAACAGGCTGTTGTGCAGCACGAAGTCCGCGCCCGGAATCGCCATCATCACGCCGGTCATGCCGCCGAGCGTGAACGTGACCATGAAGCCGATCGTCCACAGCACGGGCGTAGTGAATTCGATCCGGCCGCGATACATCGTGAACAGCCAGTTGAACACCTTCACGCCGGTCGGGATCGCGATGATCATCGTCATGATGCCGAAGAACGCGTTCACGTTCGCACCCGAGCCCATCGTGAAGAAGTGGTGCAGCCACACGAGGAACGACAGCACCATGATCGCGCAGGTCGCGTACACCATCGTCCTGTAGCCGAACAGCGGCTTCTTCGCGAACGTCGAGATGACTTCCGAGAAAATGCCGAACGCCGGCAGGATCAGGATGTACACCTCCGGGTGACCCCATGCCCAGATCAGGTTCAGGTACAGCATCGCGTTGCCGCCGGCTTCGTTCGTGAAGAAGTGCATGCCGAGGTAACGGTCGAGGCCGAGCAGCGCGAGCGTCGCGGTCAGGATCGGGAACGACGCCATGATCAGCACGTTCGTGCAGAGCGCGGTCCACGTGAACACCGGCATCTTCATCAGCGTCATGCCCGGCGCGCGCATCTTGATGATCGTCACGAAGAAGTTCACGCCCGTCAGCAGCGTGCCGACGCCCGAGATCTGCAGCGCCCACAGGTAGTAGTCGACCCCTACCCCCGGACTGAACTGCAGCTCCGACAGCGGCGGATACGCGAGCCAGCCCGTCTGCGCGAATTCGCCGATCACGAGCGAGACGTTGATCAGGATCGCGCTGACCGCCGTCATCCAGAACGACAGCGAGTTGATGAACGGGAATGCGACGTCACGCGCACCGATCTGCAGCGGCACGATCAGGTTCATCAGGCCGACCATGAACACCATCGCCATGAAGAAGATCATGATCACGCCGTGTGCCGTGAAGACCTGGTCATAGTGGTGCGGCGGCAGGTAGCCGGGCCCGTTGTACGAGAGCGCGAGCTGCATGCGCATCATGATCGCGTCCGCGAAGCCGCGCAGCAGCATGATCAGCGCGACGATGATGTACATCACGCCGAGTTTCTTGTGGTCGACCGTGGTCAGCCATTGCGTCCACAGCCATTTCCACCGGCCGGAGATCGTCAGCGCGGCGAGAATGCCCAGCACGACCAGCCCCATGAAGGCACCGGCCCCCATGATGATGGGCTGATCGAACGGGATCGCCGAGAGTGTGAGTTTGCCGAACATGCGTTACCCCTTCGTGCCGCAGGCGGCGTCCTTCAGGTCGAGGACGTGGCCATCGTTGTATTTCGCGATGATGTTGTGGAAGAGCCGCGGATCGACCGACGAGAAGTAGCGCACGGGCGCCTTCTCGCTCGGCTGCGCGACGGTGCCGTACACGGTCGCGTCGAGCCGGTCCGGCGACGCCTTCACCTTCTGCACCCATGCATCGAACTGTTCGCGCGGCTCGGCGAGCGTGCGGAACTTCATGTCGGAGAAGCCGCGGCCGCTGAAGTTGGCGGACGTGCCCGCATAGTTGCCGGGCTCGTCGGCGATCAGGTGCAGGCGCGTCTGCATGCCGGCCATCGCGTACACCTGGCCGCCGAGCTGCGGGATGAAGAACGAGTTCATCACCGAATCCGACGTGATGCGGAAGTTCACCGGCGTGCCGACCGGAATCGCGAGCTGGTTCACCGACGCGATGCCGAGTTCCGGATAGATGAACAGCCACTTCCAGTCGAGTGCGACGACCTCGACATCGATCGGCTTCACCGACGACTCCAGCGGCTTGTACGGGTCGAGCTCGTGCGTGGTCTTCCACGTGAGCACGCCTAGGAACAGGATGATCAGCGTCGGCACCGTCCAGATCACGACCTCGATCGCGGTCGAGTGCGACCAGTTCGGCGCGTAGGTGGCGTTGCGGTTCGATGCGCGGTAACGCCACGCGAACCACAGCGTGAGCAGGATCACCGGCACGACGACGATCAGCATCGCCCAGGTGGACGTCGCGATCAGCGCCTTTTCGGCAGCACCTACGCTTCCTTTCGGATTTAGTACATCTAAATTACAGCCTGACAGGCTCAAAGCCGCGCCGATCGACATCAGCGCCACTCCGCCTTTTGAAGCTTTTCTTTTCATCACACAGCCCGAGGGTCATTGAATCCGTTTGCGTATGCCCGATGCGCATTCGATCCACGAAAGTGGCCGAATCATACGTCGCGCGAGTGCGATGAAAAACCAGCTAATGCGGAAAATCATCATTGCAGAATCTGCTGTGAGACAGATTGTCGCGGGGCAATTTCACGCAGCCGAAGGCCGGCCCGGCGCTGCCTGCGCCGGACCGCGATCGGATCGATGTGTGTGCAACGACCGCACCGCCGTGCGATGCGTCCCGCTCGCGCGACGTGTCGCGATCAGCCGCGCGTCGATGCCATGTACGACGGCTGCGGCTGCGCAGGGCCGTCCCCGGTCGGCAGCTTCGAATGACTCGCGTCTTCGATCAACCGTCCGACGGTCGGATCGATCGCGTCGGTGAACGGCTTCGGATAGACGCCGACCATCACCACGACCAGCGCGAGCGACGCGAACATCACGATCTCGCGACGGTTCAGGTCGGCGAGCTTGCCGATCAGCGGGGTCTTGACCTTGCCGAACACGACGCGCTTGAGCATCCACAGCGTGTACGACGCGCTGAGGATCAGCGTCAGCGCCGCGATGGCGCCGATCCAGAAGTTGAAGCGGATCGCGCCCATGATGACCATGAACTCGCCGACGAACCCCGACGTGCCCGGCAGGCCGACGTTGGCCATCGCGAACAGCACCGTGAAGGTCGCGAAACGCGGCATCACGCCCGCCACGCCGCCGTACGCGGCAATCTCGCGCTGCTTCGTGCGATCGACGAGCACGTTCACGCACAACAGCATCGCGCCCGCGACGAAGCCATACGACACGAGCTGCACGATCGCGCCTTCGACGCCGATCCGGTTGAACAGGAACAGCCCGAGCGTGACGATCCCCATGTGCGCGACCGTCGAATACGCGAGCAGCTTGCCGAGATCGGTCTGCGCAAGCGCGATCAGGCTCGCATAGACGATCGCGAACAGCGACAACGCGATCACGGCCGGCGCGAAGAAGTGGCTTGCATCGGGCGTGACCGGCAGCGCGAAGCGCAGGAACCCGTAGCCGCCGAGCTTGAGCATCGCGAGCATCAGCGCGGCGCCGGTCGGGCCGTCGGTGTAGACGTCGCTCAGCCACGTGTGGACCGGCCACATCGGCACCTTGACCGCGAATGCGGCGAAGAAGCCGAGGAACACCAGCAACTGCGGCGCGAAGCCGAGCTGCAGCGTGCGCCATACGGCCATGTCGAACGTATGCGACTGCGCGTACAGGTACAGCATCGCCATCAGCAGCAACAGCGAGCCGGCGAACGAAATGAAGAAGAACTTCACGGCCGCGTACACGCGACGCTCGCGCCCCCACGTGCCGATCAGCAAATACAGCGGGATCAGCGTTGCCTCGAAGAAGATGAAGAACAGCAGCCCGTCCTGTGCGACGAACACGCCGACCATCAGCCCTGACAGGATCAGGAACGACGCGTAGTACTGCGCGACGCGCACCGTGACCGATTCCCACGACGCCACCACCACCACGAGCGTCGTGAACGCGGTCAGCACGACGAGCCACAGCGACGCGCCGTCGATGCCGACCCGCCATCCGGAATTGAATGCGGCCAGCCAGTTGCGGCTTTCGACGAACTGCATCGCAGCCGAGTGTGCACCGAAGCCGGCAACCAGCGGCACGACCGCCGCAAGCCCCACCAGCGCGCCGACGAGCGCGATCAGCCGTGTACGGCGTGGATGATGGTCGGAACCGGCGCGCAGCAGGCACGCGCCGAACAGGATCGGAGCCCAGATGGCCAGGCTCAGGAAGGGGAAATCATGCATGTCAACAAGGCCTTGATGAAGTCGCGCACTGCATCGGGGACAGGCGAGACGAAAGGAACGAAATCAAATCGACAGATAGATTTCGTGAATCGCCAGTGTTGGCAAAATGTAAAGCGGCATCACCGGAAAACTTGACGCCGCTCAAACGCGATCGGGTTAACCAGCATAAGGCGATTGATTATTTTCTGCAGCGCAGCAGAGCATTGATTTTCGCCGTCATCCTATGACGCTGATTTTTATGAGTAATTTTTTGTATTGCCCGATCAGGCCGATCGTGAAAATCGACGCAGTGCCGCATTTTTGACGCCGGCAGGCCAATCCTGAGGGTCTAACCAAGCCGATTGGCGCGTGGCAATGCAGCGCGTGCACGCCCTTCGATTCTTACATCGATTCTTTCATTTTTATTTCATTCTGCTTTGCGCAGTGCAGGTCGAGCGAATGGCCGCTCCCCTCGCCCTTCATGCCGGCGCCCGCTATCGCTGATGACTCAGACGATCCCATATGCGCATCGTCACCGCGCGATAGTGGCCGTGTTGCGCGGGAAAATGGACGAAGCGGCTGTCGCGCGTGGCATAGACCGGCGACGACGCGAGCGTCATCGCATCGACGATATGGCGCGCATCGATCATGCCGGACTCCAGCAGCTCCACAAAGATCGCCTGTTGATCGCCGCCGCTCGCGTAGACCGACGAACGATCGCCGAAACCTTCGATGCGCACGCACATGCGCTCGACGAGTTCGCGCATCGGCGCCACGTTGCGCACGCCGATCATGCACGAGTTGATCGCCCATGCCGTGTGATCGGTACCGATCACGAAGTCGCGGCCGTCGATCGTGTCGTCGACTGGCCGACTCTGATCGATCGCCAGGATGTCAGCATCGACCCAGAACACGAACGCGTGATGCGGCAGATGTTCGCGAATCAGATGCAGCTTCGCCCAGTTCGCATCGATTCCGTCCGGCAGAAATGCGGGCGGTTCGCGATACGCGTGGTACGCGTAACCATGCCGCGTACAGTATCGAACGAAGTTCTCCTCGTGCAGATCGCCATAGCCCGCGATATGCGACGTATGCAGGCTCACGAACGCAATTCGCGCCTGCGGATTCACATGCCGCTCCGCATCGCGCGTTCTCTGCTGCGCGGCACGCCAGTCGTCCATTGCGTGCGGGTGATCGCCGCGCTGGTATCGCTCGGCATCGTCGACGAGCGCCTGCACATAGCGGAAGTCGTAATCGGCAGCCGGCACCCAGACGCCATCCACCTGCCGCCACTCGGGCGCCTGGTGCGCGACGAGCGGCCGGGCACCCGCGATCGAATCGATCGCGAGCCCGTCGCTCCAGATCGTCTGGACCGATGCGAAATGACCGTTCGCGAGCGGCATGTCGAACGGCAGCGGCGAAAAGTGCTCCGCCAGCAGCGTCGCCTCGCACGCGTGCCGCCGCTCCGGAAGGTACATCGCCCATTTGCCCAGTTCGACCACCAGCTTGCGCAACTGCTCGCGCACGCCAGGCACGTTGCGAAAGATCATGCCGCTCGCGGCGGGCAGCGCCGACTTCGACGTCTGCGTCGTGACGATCGCGTCGTAGCCCTGTGCGACATCCTGCAGCGCCTGCGGGTCGAATACGACGGAGAACGGATCGAGCACGAGCAGCAATGCACCCGGCTCCATCGCGACGAGCTGCGCGACGATCGCGTGATATTTGTGCAGGACCGGCTGGCGCTCGCCATACACGTGCATGCCGTCGACCGTCACGTGTCGGTAGCCGTGCAGCTGCGCATAGCGCGCGTGGTTGTCGACAAGCCCGTCGACAGGCCGATGAGAAAGGACAGTCAGAACAGAATGCGGGCTGGCCAAGCGCATCACCTCGAGTCACAACGAACGATAGGCGATATGTAACCCACTATCGCCGTGCAAGTCGAGTACTCATTGCATGACCGGCCACCCCGCCCGACGGACGGATGGGATCCGGCCGCGTCGCGCATCCGGCGCGCGATAGCGCCGGAAAAAGAAAAAGCCCCGCAAGTCCGAGAACTTGCGGGGCTTTGTCACCGCTTTTGGCGGAGACGGAGGGATTCGAACCCTCGATCCAGGTTTTGGCCCAGATGCTCCCTTAGCAGGGGAGTGCCTTCGACCTCTCGGCCACGTCTCCCAAACTTTCGCTCGCACCAGGGAGGCAGTGCGACGAGAACGAAATAGTATAGGGTTTCGAACCGTACGTCAATTTCCGTGATGCATTTTCTTCAACGCATCACGAAAAATTCACGATGCCTGGTCGAGTTCGAATGCCTTGTGCAGCGCGCGGACGGCCAGCTCCATGTATTTCTCGTCGATCAGCACCGAAATCTTGATTTCGGACGTCGAGATCATCTGGATGTTGATGCCCTCTTCCGACAGCGTGCGGAACATCTTGCTCGCGACGCCCACGTGCGAACGCATGCCGACGCCGACGACCGACACCTTCGACACCTTCGGGTCGCCCTGCACGTACTCGGCGCTCACGTGCCCCTTCACCTGGTTGGTGAGGATGTCCATCGCCTTCTGGTAGTCGCCACGGCCGACCGTGAACGTGAAGTCGGTCTTGCCCTGGACGCTCTGGTTCTGGATGATCATGTCGACGTCGACGTTCGCATCCGCGACCGGGCCGAGGATCTGATACGCGATGCCCGGCTTGTCGGGCACGCCCATCACAGCAATGCGTGCTTCGTCGCGCTGGAACGCGATGCCGGAAATGACTGCCTTTTCCATGGTCTCGTCTTCTTCAAAAGTAATCAGGGTGCCCGAGCGCATTTCTTCGTCGAGCGCAATCAGCGGATCGGTCAGGCTCGACAGCACACGCGTCTTCACCTGGTATTTGCCGGCGAATTCGACCGAGCGGATCTGCAGGACCTTCGAGCCGAGGCTGGCCATTTCCAGCATTTCCTCGAACGTCACGCGATCGAGGCGTCGCGCCTCTTCGACGACGCGCGGATCGGTCGTGTAGACGCCGTCGACGTCCGTATAAATCAGGCACTCTTCGGCACCCAGCGCAGCCGCGACCGCCACCGCCGACGTATCCGAGCCGCCACGGCCCAGCGTCGTGATGTGGCCGTCCGGATCGACGCCCTGGAAGCCCGTGATGATCACGACCTTGCCTGCATTCAGATCAGCCTTCACGCGCTCGTCATCGATCGAGTGAATGCGCGCTTTCGTAAACGCGCTGTCGGTCTTGATCGGCACTTGCCAGCCGGCGTAGCTCACGGCCTCGACGCCGATTTCCTGCAGCGCGATCGACAGCAGGCCGACGCTGACCTGCTCGCCGGTCGACGCGATCATGTCGAGCTCGCGCGGGCTCGGCTGGCTCGAAATCTCTTTCGCAAGACCGAGCAGACGGTTGGTTTCGCCGGACATCGCCGAAGGCACGACCACCATCTGGTGCCCGGCCTGATGCCATTTTGCGACGCGTTTCGCGACGTTCTTGATGCGCTCGACCGAGCCCATCGAAGTGCCGCCGTATTTGTGTACGATGAGTGCCATTGTCGTTCTGAACTGGAGGAGAAACCGCACGGGCGCGCTGGGCAGGCCGCGTAGCCGTTCGGTCACGCGGCTTGTGGCTGTGGACGGACGACGAGGGGGACGGCTGGGACGCAACACGCAAGCGTGACGGATTTTGCCCGGAAGGCCGATCAGGCCGCGCAAACCGGGTACGTCACGCGGAAAACCTGCACAAATCGCTCAAAAATCGAGCCGAGCAAACGTCCGAGCGTACCCGATAGAGGCCCGCTTGACAAGCCGCTCGCGGCGTCCGGGGCCGTTCCGGCGCTGTTTACCAAATGGTGAAAATGCGCGCGCCATCGCGCCGTCGTCAGCCTGCCGCCATCATGCGATCAGCAGGTCCGGACGCCACTCGATCCGGCGCCACGCGCCATCATCGGACGCCCCACCGTCGGAGCCGACATCGCGGTTCACGCCAAGGCGCGGCACGTAGATCAGCGAATCACCGGCGAACAGCAACGGCACGTCGCGCTGCCAGGCGGGTACACCGCGCTCCTGGAACAGGTTCTTCAGCGTACGGCCCGGGCCGCCCGGCGACGTGCGCATCCGCTCGCCGCCCGCACGGGCACGCGCCGCCAGCCGCGCGCCGCGCAGCAGCGCCTCCGGCACCGCGTCGGCGCTTCCCGCATCGGCCGGCGCGAACACGAACGTGCCGCGCCAACCCGGCAGGTGCCAGACTTCCTGCCCGTCCCACGCCAGCATCGATTCCGGATGCGGGCTCCCGGTGCCGTCGTCGGCCGGTTCGCTGCTGTCGCCCGCTTCCCAGTAGACGACATCGCGATAAAGGCGCAGGCATTGCCCCGCGTGATCGACGCGCAGCGCATGCGCGACATTCGTGGCACGCAACTGCCGCATCATGTTGGCGAGCCGGGCGGCCGACGCACCCGGCAGACCGAGCCGGCGCATCCAGAAGCGCAGCAGGTTCGCGCCGCGCGTATCGTCGAACGCGACCAGCGCGTCGCGCGACAGCGCCTGCCCGTCATCGCGCGTGGCAACGGCGAAGTCGAGCTCGGCCAGATCGTCGAGCAGTCGCTGTGCGGCCGCCGCATGCTGGGCCGCGCGGCCCAGTGCGTCGCGAAAACCCGGGAAATGCACGGCCAGCGCCGGCAGCACGTCGATGCGCAACGCATTGCGCGCGTAGCGCGTGTCATTGTTCGATTCGTCGTCGATCCAAGCCAGCTCGTACTGCGTCGCATAGCGCTCGAGTTGCGCACGCAACAGTCGCAGCAGCGGGCGCACACGTTCGACGCTCGCGCCGTCAGGGCGGTAACGCGGCGCCATCGCGGCAAGCCCCGCGATCCCCGCGCCGCGCAACAACTGCAGCAGTACGGTCTCGGCCTGGTCGTCCGCATGCTGCGCGAGCCACAGCGTGGCCGCGCCGTGGCGTTCGCACATCTCGTCGAGCGCCGCATAGCGTCGCTCGCGCGCCGTCGCCTCGACACCGAGGCCGCTGTCGCGCGGCACGTCGACGCGCATCGACTCGAATGCGACACCGAGCCGGGCCGCACTCGCCTCGGCATGCGCAACCCACGCGTCGGCATTCGCACTCAGCCCGTGATGCACGTGCAGCGCGACGCAGCGCGACGCGCCCGCGACGCGCACGGCTGCATCGAGCAGCACCGTCGAGTCGAGGCCACCGCTGTACGCGATCGCGACGCGTGCATCGGACGGCATGCCGGAAAGCGCAACGCCGACCGCGTCGAGAACGACACGGTCGGCGGAGAATTCGGATGGCGGAATCACGAGCGGAACGCGCGCGCAGCGGCGCGCGAATGGAGGACGCAGCCGGTCATGCGCCCGGCGTGGTTTCCTTGAACTTGCCGTAGGCCATCAGGCGCTCGAAGCGGCGCTCGCGCAGCGCATCGATGCTCATGCCCTGGAACTGGCGCAGCGAATCGGCCAGCGCACGGCGCAGCAGCGCAGCCATGCCCTTCGGATCGCGATGCGCGCCGCCGAGCGGCTCGTTGATGATCTTGTCGATCAGGCCGAGCGCCTTCAGGCGATGCGCGGTCAGGCCCAACGCTTCCGCTGCTTCCGGTGCCTTCGCAGCGCTCTTCCACAGGATCGACGCGCAGCCTTCCGGCGAGATCACCGAGTAGGTCGAGAATTGCAGCATCATCACGGTGTCGGCCACTGCGATCGCGAGTGCGCCGCCCGAACCGCCCTCGCCGATCACCGTCGTGATGATCGGCGTCTTCAGCTCGGCCATCACGTACAGGTTGCGGCCGATCGCCTCCGACTGGCCGCGCTCTTCCGCGCCGATGCCCGGGTACGCGCCCGGCGTGTCGACGAACGTGAAGATCGGCAGACCGAACTTCTCGGCGAGACGCATCAGGCGTTCGGCCTTGCGATAGCCTTCCGGACGCGGCATCCCGAAGTTGCGCGCGGCGCGCTCCTTCGTGTCACGGCCCTTCTGATGACCGATCACCATGCACGGATGGCCGCCGAAGCGCGCGAGGCCGCCGACGATCGACACATCGTCCGCGAATGCGCGGTCGCCGTGCAGCTCGTGAAAATCGGTAAACAGTTCTGAAACGTAATCGAGCGTGTACGGACGCTGCGGATGCCGCGCGATCTGCGAAACCTGCCACGGCGACAGGTTCGCGTAGAGGTCTTTCGTCAGTTGCTGGCTTTTCTTCGACAGCCGCTCGATTTCTTCCGAAATGTCGACAGCCGAGTCGTCCTGCACGAATCGCAGCTCTTCGATCTTGGCCTCGAGTTCGGCGATCGGCTGTTCGAAATCCAGAAACGTGGTCTTCATGTGTTCGAATCCTTGGGTCTTGCGGCAGCGCGTATTCTACCCGCGCGGGCGACGCTCAAAACCGGCTCTCAACTATTGATGTTTAAAACCCGATAGCCGCCGCTCAGGCGTCGGCGTCGGGCGCATCGAGGCTGCGCCACATGTACCAGGTCGCGACGGTGCGCCACGGCTCCCAGTTGGCTGCAACCTCGCGCGCCTCGCTGCGCGTGACGGGTTCCCCGCTGAAGTAATTGACGCTGATCGCGCGGATCAGGCCCGGGTCGTCGAGCGGCAGGACGTCCGGCCGCGACAGGTTGAAGATCAGGAACATCTCGGCCGTCCAGCGGCTGATGCCGCGGATCTGCGTGAGTTCCGCGATCACGTCCTCGTCGTCCATCGACGTCCATTTGTCGACGTGCAACGCGCCCGACACGAAATGCTGCGCGAGATCGAGGATGTATTCCGTCTTGCGCTTCGACAGCCCGCACGCGATCAGCTTGTCCGCGCCGAGCCGGATCACCGGCTGCGGCGCGAGTTTCGGACAGGCATCCCCGATGCGCGCCCACAGCGACTGCGCCGACGGCACCGAAATCTGCTGGCCGACGACCGAGCGCGCGAGCGTGACGAACGGGTCGCCGCGCTTCACGAGATGCGCGGGACCGAACTTCGGAATCAGTTTCTTCAGGATCCGGTCGCGCTTGACGAGGTCGGCGCATGCCTTGTCCCAGTAAGCAGGACGCACGACGACCTCCTCGCCGTCCGCTTCAGACGCGCGGGCCTTGCGGGCCGCGTCGGCGGCCGGCAGCGCAGCCGCCGGCTGG
>NZ_JAAGPB010000491.1:0-6038 GCF_017104585.1 Burkholderia sp. Ac-20392 | reverse complement strand
GTCGTCGATGCCGCGCTGGACGCGGCCGGCTGCACGCCCGACATCGCGTGCGAGCCGACCTACATGATGACGGCCGTCGCGATGTTGCGCGGCGGGCTCGGCGTAACGATCCTGCCGGCGACCGCGCGCGAGGTGCGTGCCGAGCCCGAGCTGGTCGCGAAGCCGATCGACGACCCCGCGTTCGTGCGGCCGATCGCACTCGTCATGAAGCGCGGCCGCACGCTGCCGCGCGTCGCGCAGGCGTTCGCCGACACCATGCTGACGGCATTGAAAAGGCGCGCGTGAACCGCGCGCCCGGGTCAACGCTTACTTCGCGTCCGGATCGACGTGCAGCGATTCGCCGATCGCGTAGAAATTGCCGCCCGCGATGTAGTGCAGGCTGCGCAGCGCCGGATCGGCCGATTCGAAATACCAGTGGCCGTCGCGGAACACGCGCGTATCGGACCACGCCGCGACCACCTCGCCGATGAACAGGTCGTAGGTTTGCTGGTTGTGCGGTTCCGGAATCAGCTTGCACGCGAGCCAGCCCGAACAGCCGGCGACGAACGGCAGGTCGTGGCCTTCGACTTCGAACAGCGTGACGCCCGCTTCGCGCAGCTTGTCGGGCCGCTCCGCGAGACTGTGGTTGCCGACCGCATGCGTGAGCCGAAGCTGTGCGGCCGTCGGCACCTGGATCACGAACGTGCCGCTGCGCTCGACCAGCTCGCGCGTCTTCGCGGTCTTGTCGAGCACGACCGTCAGCTTCGGCGGCAGGAAGTCCAGCGCGCACGCCCAGGCGGCGGCCATCACGTTGTCGACGCCGTCGTGGCGGGCCGACACCAGCACGGTCGGGCCGTGGTTGAGGAGACGGTAGGCCTTCTTCAGCTCCACCGGAGCGATGTGACTGTCCATACGGGTTCCTTGGAGAACGGCACGCACGGACGGATGCCGTGCGGCGCGGCGCCGTCCGGTGCGCATGCGCGCAGCCGGGCCGGAGGCCGCATTCTCGCACCCAATTTCAATCGGCGCTGACGGCGCCGCCGGTCACTTCGCGAACAACTGGCCGATATCGCGGAACGCCTTGAATTCGAGTGCATTGCCGCACGGGTCGAACAGGAACATCGTCGCCTGTTCGCCGACCTGCCCCTGGAACCGCACATACGGCTCGATCACGAAGGTCACGCCGAACGACTTCAGCCGCTCGGCCAGCGCTTCCCAGCTCGGCCAGTCGAGCACGATCCCGAAATGCGGCACCGGCACGTCGTGACCGTCCACCGCATTCGTATGCGCGCCTTCCTGCGACACGGTCTTCGGATGCTCGTGGATCACGAGCTGGTGCCCGTAGAAGTCGAAATCGACCCACTGCGCGCTCGAGCGCCCCTCTGCCAGCCCGAACACGCGGCCATAGAAATCGCGCGCGGCCGGCAGGTCGTAGACCGGGATCGCCAGGTGAAACGGGGAAAGACTCATGGTGGCCTCGTGATGGAACGCTCGCGTGGCGCGAGGACGGCACCATGGTAGTCAAGCTCAAGCAGAAATTAAATCAATATATAGTTGCGTCATTCACAAACGGAATTGATGAATGATCCGCGAACTGAAAACCCTCGTCGCCGTCGCCCGGGAAGGCACGTTCGCCGCGGCCGGCAACCGTATCGGGCTCACGCAGGCGGCCGTGAGCGCGCAGATGCAGCGCCTCGAAGCCGAGCTCGGCTTCGCGCTGTTCGACCGGCAAGGCCGGTCGGCCCGGCTCAACGAGATGGGTCATCACGTGCTCGACCAGGCGCAGGCGCTGATCGGCCTGTACGAGAACCTGAGCTCGACGGCGCCCGGTTCGCCGGCCACCGGGCGCGTGACGATCGGCGCGATCGCATCGGTACAGAGCGCGCTGCTGCCGGCCGCGCTCGCCGATTTCCATCGCCGGCATCCCGCGTGCCGCACGCGCGTGATACCGGGGCTGTCGATCGAACTGGTCAACCGGGTGGATGCGGGCGAGATCGACATGGCCGCGATCATCCGGCCGCCGTTTTCGCTGCAGAGCGACCTGCACTGGACGACGCTCGTGCAGGAACCGTTCCGGCTGATCGTGCCGCGCAGCGTGAAGGGCAAGGACTGGGCCGACCTGCTCGCGAGCGAACCGTTCGTGCGCTACGACCGCGCGTCGTTCGGCGGCCGTCAGGTCGACCGCTTTCTGAGGAAGATGCACATCGCGGTGCGCGACACCTGCGAGCTCGACGAGCTCGACGCGATCGTCAAGCTGGTCGAGAACGGCGTCGGCGTCGCGATCGTCCCGCAGACCGCCGTGTATCGCCGCTGGCCGGCCGGCGTGCGCGCGATCGACCTCGGGCATCACACGTTCCACCGCGACATCGGGCTCGTGCATCGCGCACGGCGCACGATGTCGGAGCCGGCGCAGATGCTCGCGCAACTGATCGAAGCGGCGGCGCAAGCGGCCTAGCGGCCCAGGGCCGCCGCTGCAAATCAGCGCCGGCCGGCCGCCCAGTCGACGGCCGCGTCGAACAGCGCGACACCGGCCGGCGACAGGTTCACGAACGTGTCGTTGTCGAGGAAGAACATCACGCGGCGCGCCGGCGCGAGCGCTTCGTAGTCCATCGTCGCGCCCTTCTCGTACGCGAAGATCGCGGCCTTGTCGGGTTGGCCATACACGGTCGCGATCGTGATCGCGCCGAGGCCCGGCTTGCCCCAGCTCATCGGCGCCTGCTTGCCGTACACGTTCGTCGCGCCGGCCGGCAGCCCGGCCGCGATCGGGTGCGGCGCATTGACGAGCCACAGGTAGCGCTCCTTGCCCGTTTCGCCGAAGTCGACGTCATGACGCTTGCCCGTCATCGCGAAATCGTCGAGCAGGTCGTTTTCCCAGGTCACGAGCGGCTTGTCGAGCGTGCGCCAGCCCGGCCGCACGTTCTTCGACGACACCGTCGACGAGATCACGACCAGGTCGGCATCGCGCGCCGCATCGGGCGTCGACGATTCGTCGATCAGGCGCACCGCATAGCCGCGTTCGCCGAGATGCTGGCTGATGCGTTCGTCGACCTTCAGGTTCGGGCCACGCAACTGCACGAGCATCGCGACGCGTGTGACGGCCTGCGGTGCATCCGCCGCCAACGCGGGAGCGGCCATACCTGCGCCAAGGCCCAGGCCCGCGCCCAGCGCGAGCACCGAGCCCGCGATCGCACGCAATGCGCGACGCCGCGCGCCGGCGGCCACGGCGCGCACGGCGCCGGTTTTCATGTTCCGGTTCATCTGGATCTTCTCCGAAGCCGCGCGCCTCCGTCATGGCCGCGCGGCGATTGCATGGTCAGAACTGCAGCGTGGTGAGCAGCGACACCTGTCGCGCATCGCCGATCGCGACGAAGTAACGGTTCGCGCTCGACGGGTAGTAGGTGCGATTGAAGAGGTTCTTCACGTTGAGCTGGAACGACAGCTTCTGCTTGCCGATCCGCGTGTCGTACGTGGCGAACGCGTCGGCGAGCACGTACGACGGCAGCGTGAAGCTGTTCGCCGAATCGCCGGGCCGCGCGCCGACGTAGCGCATGTCCGCGCCGATGCGCAGGTCGTCGCCGCCGACCACCGTGCCGAAGTCGTAGACGGCCGCGAGCGACGCGGTGTGACGCGCGACGTTCCACAGCTGGTTGCCCGTGTACAGCGGATCCTCGGTCGTCTTCGCGTCGATGTACGCGTAGCTCGCGATCACGTTCACGCGCTCGCCGAGCTTGCCCGACACGTCGAGCTCGATCCCGCGCGAGCGCGCCTTGCCCGACGTGCGCCAGTCGGTCAGCTTGGTCGCGTCGTTGTACTGCGACACGAGCACGTTCTTCTTGTCGATGTTGAAGAACGCGAGCGTGCCCGTCATCCCGCCCGGCAGGTCGAGCTTGCCGCCCACTTCCCACGCGGTCGCTTCCTCGGGCGGCGTCGCGCCGTCGATGATGTAGCCCGTCATCGGCGCGATCGACGACGACGGCTTCAGCGATTGCGAATAGCTGCCGTACAGCGAGAACGTGTCGGTCCACTTGTAGACGACGCCCGCGCGCGGCAACCACTTCGAGCCGCTGAGATCGGTGTTCGCGACGAACGGCCGGCCGCGCCCCGCGACCTGGTTGTACGTGATGTAGCGCAACCCGCCCGACACGATCCACTTGTCGGTCAGGTGGATCGTGTCCTGCACGAACGCCGACGCATCGTGCAGCGTGTCGGTCTGGTCGCTGTCGCTCGCCGACACCGTGCTCGACGGCGGCAGCAGCCCGTAGACGGGATTGAGATAGTTGAACGGCGTCTTCACGGCCTGCCGCAGCATGTCCTCGCGGTAGATGCGGCGGTATTCGGTGTCGAAGCCGACCTGCACGTCGTGCTGCATCCCGCCCAGCATCAGCTTGCCGTTCACGTAGCCGATCCCGTAGCTGTCGGTGCTGAGCGAGCCGTGCGTCGCATCGTTGCTGCGCGTCATCGTGCCCTTCACCGGATCGACGCCCGTCGTGCGCAACTGGTTCGCGTCGTAGGTTTCGCGGTTGTAGCTGTAGCCGAAATGCGCGCTCCAGTCCGCGTTGAACTGGTGATCGACGCTCACCTGCGCGAGATGCGATTCGCCGTCCATGTTGTTGAACGGCTCGTCGATGCGCCGCCGCGCGGGAATGTCGAGCGGCGCGTTGGTGCGCGGGTCGAGCGCGGTGCCGCGATCGAACGGCGAATGGAATTTCCGGTACTGGTAGGAGACCACGACCTGCGTATCGCGGCCATACCACGCGAGCGACGGCGCGACGAAGGTTTGCCGGTATTCGCCGAAATTGCGCCAGTACTGCTCGTTCGACTGGTCGACGATCAGCCGGTACGCGAGCCGCGAATCGCCGACCGGCCCGGTCGAATCGAAGGTCGCGCTGCCGCCGTTCTTGCCGTGCCCGAACGTCGACGCACCGAGCGAGATCGCGTTGTAGCGCGTAAGCTGCGGCTGCCTGGTGACGACGTTGACCACGCCGCCCGGGTCCATCAGCCCGTACAGCAGCGACGTCGGCCCCTTCAGCACCTCGACGCTGTCGACCGCCGCGTTGAACGCGCGCCCCTGCACGAGCGGCATCCCGTTCTGCATGATCGACCCGTCGCGGTTGCCGCCGAAGCCGCGCTTCATGATCGTGTCCTGCGTGCCCGCGAGCGTGTTGCCCTGCGTGATGCCGCTGACGTTGCCGAGCGCGTCGTCCAGATTGCGCGGACGCTGGTCGCGCAGCACCTGCGCGGGCACGATGTTGACGGCCTGCGCGGTGTCGAGCAGCGGGATGTCGGAACGCAGCACGCCCGCCTCCTTCGGCGCGCGATAGCTCTCCGCGCGCAGCGCGCTGGTACGCACGTTGATCGCGGGCAACTCGGCGCCCGCGGCCACGCCGGCCGCCACGGGCCGTGCGACCGAACCGTCCGCGCGCTTCAGCGTGTAACCGCCAGCCGGCTGGCGCAACGCGACGAGCCCCGTGCCCGCGAGCAGGCGGTCGAGCGCGCCGTCGACGTCGAAGCGGCCCTGCACGCCGCCGCTCGTCAGGCCGGCCGTCAGCTCGGCCGGAAACGCGAGCAGGATGCCCGCGTCGCGGCCAAACCGGTTCAGCGCCGCTTCGAGCGGCCCGGACGGAATGTCGAACGCACGGCGTGCCGCGCGCTGCGCGGCCGGCGCCGCATCGGTGTCGGTGTCGGCCAGCGCGGGCAGCGGAAGGAGTGCCGAGACCAGGACGGCGCCGGCCAGCCGGCGCGCGAGGCGCCCCGGCGCGGCAGGTGCGGCCGGGCGCGACGCGCGCGGCAGATGTCGGGCAGGCGCCGGACGGCGCCGATACGTGAGACGGATGGAAACCATGATCGGGAGGTCGGTGGACGATGGGCCAGTGCTGCTTTCACTACCCATGTCACGCGAACATCGAGAAACAGCTCAGGTCAGCGAAAAATTTTTTCGACGGGCTCACGAACGGGCCGGCACGACCGTCGCCCAGTAGCGCGTCAGGTAGTGAACGTCGATCGGCAGCGTCGCCTTCAACGTGTCGAGCACGCGCGCGGGATCGTCGAGCGGATAAGTA
>NZ_JAAGPB010000490.1:0-6090 GCF_017104585.1 Burkholderia sp. Ac-20392 | reverse complement strand
GGCGCCGCGGGCGGGAGGCCGGTCGGCCGCGTAAAGGGGCGCGAAGCCCGTCGCGCCCGCGGTACCGACTGACCGCGGGCGGCCCGCGTCAGTGGCCGATTTCCTTCAGCAGCGCGGCGGCCGCGAGCTTGCCGATGCCGTTCGACGCGAGCGGGCTGTCGCCCGTGATCAGCTTGCGGTCCTGATGGCAGCGGCCGGTCATGTCCTTGTTGAGCACCTTCGCGCCGAGCTTTTCCAGGCTTTGCGCGACGAGCCACGGCAGCGGGCCCGGCATGTAGCCGATCTCGAGATTCGGGCCGGTGTCGAGCGCATCCGGGAACACGCACATCTCGTAGCCCTTGAACGGGTAGTGCTGCGGATCTTCGTCCACGGCGGCCGACAACAGGCTTGCGGGCCCGTGGCACAGCGTGATGATGTGCCGGTCGTAGTCGAGCGCCCATTGCAGCGCGCGCTTCACGTCCTTGCTGTACGGAATGCCGGCGAGGACGCCGTGGCCGCCCGGAATGAACACGGCGATGTACGGCGATTCGGGGCCGAGGTCGGCGTCGAGCACGTCGGACAGCTTCAGCGGCGTCTTGAGCTTCGGCAGGTACTTCCGGTACGTGCTCTGCACCGCCTCGTCGTCGCCCGGCATCGCCCAGAGTTCGAGTTTCGCGGGGTTGCCCGACAGCGTCGCGATATCGATCTCGAAGCCGGCCTGGTCCATGTGATGCATCGGCAGCAGCATTTCGACCGGATGATTGCCGGTCGAGAACATCTTGCCGTTCGTCATCAGGACGTAGCGCTCGTCGGTCGCGATCATCAGCACCTTCCACTTGCCGCCCGTGTACGGATTCGGGTAATCCGCGCCGGTGAAATCGGTCTTCGACGACGTGTACTGCGACAGCGAATACGGGGACGGAAAGTACGCGTTGTTTTCGGCCGGATCGGGCGAGGGCGTTCTGTCCATCTGCGGCTGTTCGGAAGTCATGGCTGCTCCTTACTCGGGGGGGCGGATTGAGGATTCGGCATGGAAAACGGCCAAAACGCGGGCATTGCGCATGCACGGTTTCGAATCGGCGGCGTGGGCCTCCGTTCATGCCCGGGACGAGGGGACGCGGGTCCCGAAGAACCGGTTGTGCGCCGTCATGAATCGTACAGCGGCACCCGTCGCGCCACGCCCCCCCGATCAGGTGGGTCGTGACACTGCACCGCGCACCTTGCGCACCTCGTTGTGGATACGCCCGGCACGTGACGTGCGGATGTCCGCCGGGCCGGCGCAAGCGCCGACTCCCCCTGACAGGGGGGGGCGCCGACGCCGGCGCGTCGGGTATCGTGGCCGCACTCGCGAAGACCGGACCCGGCGGATGCCCGGGCCGTGCCGCCCGCGGGCGTGCCGCTTTGCCCGGCCGGCATCGTGCCTGACCGGTCGCTTATGGAGCCCTTCATGAATCCGTCACAGCCGCATTTGCACG
This sequence comes from Burkholderia sp. Ac-20392, assembly GCF_017104585.1. NCBI lineage: Bacteria > Pseudomonadati > Pseudomonadota > Betaproteobacteria > Burkholderiales > Burkholderiaceae > Burkholderia > Burkholderia sp. Ac-20392. The sequence goes on along the minus strand of NZ_JAAGPB010000490.1, from coordinate 4,636 downwards.
ATGCGTCGGCCCCGTCCGCGCATGCGTATCCGCTGCTGATCAAGCAGCTGCTTCACACGCCGCTCGCGACGCGGCCCGAGCAGGAGATCGTGTACGGCGACCAGGTCCGGCACGATTACTGGACGTTCCGGCATCGCATCGGGCAACTCGCGAGCGGGTTGGCGTCGCTCGGCGTCGGCGCAGGCGATACGGTCGCCGTGATGGACTGGGACAGCCACCGCTACCTGGAGTGTTATTACGCGATCCCGATGATGGGCGCGGTGCTGATGACCGCGAACGTCAGGCTGTCGCCCGACCAGCTCCTCCATACGCTGAACCATTGCGGCGCGCGGGTCGTGCTGGTGCATCGCGATTTCCTGCCGTTGCTGGACGGCATCCGCGACCGGCTCGTCGCCGCGCAGCGCTTCGTGCTGATCGCGGACGGCGCCGAGACCGGGCTGCCCGACGGTTTCGCCGACGAATACGAACGGCTCGTCGCGGCCAGCTCGCCCGATTTCGTGTTCGACGATTTCGACGAGAACACCCGCGCGACGACGTTCTATACGACCGGCACGACCGGGCTGCCGAAAGGCGTCGCGTTCAGCCACCGCCAGCTCGTGCTGCACACGCTGGCGGGGATGGCCGCGCTGTCGAGCGCGCGCGATCGCGGGCGCCTGCATCGCGACGATGTCTACATGCCGATCACGCCGATGTTCCACGTGCACGCGTGGGGGCTGCCGTATATCGCGACCACGCTCGGGCTCAAGCAGGTGTACCCGGGGCGCTACTCGCCCGACGGGCTGCTGGCGCTGATCGCGCGCGAGTCGGTGACGTTCTCGCACTGCGTGCCGACGCTGCTCGGCATGATCCTCGACTGCCCCGCATCGGCGTCGGTCGATCTTTCGTCGTGGAAGGTGGTGGTCGGCGGCTCGCCGTTGCCGGAAGGGCTCGCGCGGGCGGCGCTCGCGCGCGGCATCGACGTGTACACCGGCTACGGGATGTCGGAGACCTGCCCGCTGATGACGATCGCCCAGGTCGATGCGTCGCCGATGGCGAACGGCACGGCCGACGACGACCTCGCGCGCCGGACGAAGGCGGGGCTGCCGCTGCCGCTCGTCGACCTGCGCATCGTCGATGCGCAGTTTCGCGACGTGCCGCATGACGGCCGCGCGGCCGGCGAGGTGGTCGTGCGCATGCCGTGGGCGACGGCCGGCTATCTCGGCGACGCGCCGGCAACGGCGTCGTTGTGGGCCGGCGGCTATCTCCATACGAACGACATCGGCGTGATCGATCCGGACGGCCGGCTGCAGATCACCGACCGGATCAAGGACGTGATCAAGACGGGCGGCGAATGGGTGTCGTCGCTGGAGCTCGAGGACATCCTGTCGCGGCACCCCGCCGTACGCGAATCGGCCGTCATCGGCGTGAAGGACGCACGCTGGGGCGAGCGGCCGCTCGCGCTCGTCGTGCTGGCCGACGATCACGTCGGGCGCGTCGATCCGGCCGAGTTGCAGGCGCACGTGAAGCAGGTGGCCGATCGCGGGCTGATCTCGCGGTACGCGGTGCCGGAACGGCTGCTGATCGTCGACGCGATTGAGAAGACGAGCGTCGGGAAGATCAACAAGCGGGCGCTGCGGGAACGCTACCAGCCCGCGTGACGGTGCGGCCGGCCGGGCGCCGGCCGCCGGCCGCGCCCGCTCAGCCGAGCGTCGTCTTGCCGAGATCCTCGAAAAGCCGGACGTTGTCCCAGTACGCGGCCAGCCGCGCGATGCGGCCGTCGGCATCGAACTCGAACACGAACGCGTGCCGCAGCGTGAACGACCGGCCGCGGTTCCGGATGCCGAGAAAGTCCCGCGCCTGGGTGCCGCGGATCGTGACCTCGGCGGTGGCGTGGCGGCCGCCATCATCCGCATGAATGGCGTCGATCCCGTTCGACAGGTCCGGGAATGCGTCCAGCAGCGTGCCCCAGATCATCCTGCCGTGCGTGGCCACCGGAGCGGCCGCGCCGGCCGGCACATAGTCGAGGGCGGCAGCGGGAGAAAAGAGCGCGAGCATCCCTTCGATGTCATGCTGGCGATACCGGTCGAAAAAGGCGGCGACGACGTCGCGACGGTTCATGCGGACTCCTGGCGGAACGACTGGGGAAACGGTCCCGACGCGCGGCGCGAGCCGGCTGTGCAGGACACCTTCCGGTCAGGATGGGGCGACTTTCCCGGCGCGGTAGCCCCCCGAATGGGGGGCTGAACAGCACCCGCCCGATCGAGAACAATGCGAGTCCTTCCGTTCGACCGGCGCGCGCCGCGGTACGGACATCACCTACTTTTGACGGCCGTCGCCGTGTCGCTATGCTGTCTCGGTGCGCGGCGGCACCGCGCCGCGCACCGGGCCGTACCGTGGCCCGGCCTTCCAGGCGGACGCACGCGCGCAGCGCAAGGAGAACAGGAACAGCATGACGTCCAGCGACAGCAGACAAGCAGCAGGGCCTGCGGACGCCGACGGGATCGAAGTGCTGGTGCGCACCAAGCTCGCACCGGCGTCGGCCCGTGGAATCGTGTCGCGCATCGCGCGCTTCGGCCGGCTCGCGCGCGGCCTCGATCGGCGGCTGACGCTCGTATGCGCGCCGGCCGGGTACGGCAAGACGACGGTGCTGGCGGAGTGGCGCCACGCGCTCGTGGCGACGAACGTGAAGGTCGCCTGGGTGAGCCTCGACCAGGACGACGACAACGCGTCGATTTTCTCGTCGTACGTGGTGGCGGCGATCGTCGACGCGACGGGCGGGGTCGGCGGCCGCGCGCAGCGGCTGCTGCGCGACCGCGCGCTGATTCCGCTGAAGATCGTGTTCGACGAATTGCTCAACGAGCTGGAGGTCGCGGGCGTCGAGCTGGTCCTGATGCTCGACGACTACGACCGCCTCGCATCCCCCGTCATCCACGACGCGATGTTCGAGCTGCTGCGCTATGCGCCATCGAACCTGCACGTGGTGCTGTCGTGCCGCTCGGCGCCCGCGTTGCCGCTCAGTTATTTCGAATCGCGCGACGAGCTCGTCCGGGTCGACGAGGACGATCTGCGCTTCGACGAAGCGGAGACGCGCGCGTTCTTCGAGCGCGTCGCCGGCAAGCCGCTCAGCGCGGAAAACGTCGGGCGGCTGCGCGCGGCCACCGAAGGCTGGGTGTCGGGCCTGCAGCTCGCCGCGCTCGCGTTGCGCGACGACAACGATGCGGCGCGCGTCGCCGAGCAGGTCAGCCATGCGCGCGCCGGCATTGCCGCGTACCTGAACGAGAACGTGATGACGCAGGTGCCGGATGCGATCCGTCATTTCCTGCTCTGCACGGCCGTGCTGGACCGGATGACGCCCGCGCTGTGCGATGCGCTGACCGGCCGCGACGATGCCGTCGCGTGCCTGGAGTGGCTGAGCGCGCACAACCTGTTCATCCGCTCGGTCGACGGCGGCCGCCGGAGCTACCGGTATCACGCGCTGTTCCTGCAATACCTGCGCGAGGAGCTGGCGTTGCGCCGGCCGGACGAGGTCGCCGCGCTGCATCACCGCGCGAGTGCGTGGTACGCGGCCGAACGGCAATGGACGGATGCGGTCAGGCATGCGCTCGCCGCCGGCGATTTCGACGCGGCCGCCGGCTGGGTCGAGGCGTGCGCGATGAAGCTGATCGCCGCGAGCGACGTCCGCACCGTGCTCGACTGGGTATCGCGCCTGCCGGAGCCGGCGCTGGCGGGCCGCCTGCGGCTGCGGATCGCGCACGTGTGGGCGCTGGCGCTGTCGATGCAGATGGTCGACGCGCGCCGCGCGCTGGAGGCGATCGAAGCCGACATCGACGCACGGCGGCTCGGTACGGATGCGGTCACCGACACCGAATTGCTTGGCGTTCGCTCGCTCATCGCGGGGCTGTCGGACCGGAGCATCGAGTCGCTCGAGCTCGGCGAGCGCGTGCTGGCGGCCGGCCCGCCGGCCGGCTCGTGGGTCGAGCAGATCGGGCAGACCACGCTCATCTTCGGGCTCGGCTACGCGGGCCGCCTCGACGATGCGCTCGACCTGCGCGCGCGCGCGGAACGCGCGGCGTCGGGCCACGAGCCGCTGTTTGCGCATGTGTACCGGCAGAACATGTCCGGCCTCGCCGAATTCGTCGCGGGTCGCCTGCACGATGCGTCGAAGACGTTCGAGACCGCACTGCGCGGTGCGGAACGCTCGGCGGGGCGGCTGTCGGCGGCGACGGCGCTGTCGGCCGGCTACCTGTCCGCGATCTATTACGAATGGAACGACTGGCCGAAGGTGCGCGAAGCGCAGCGCGACCGTTTCGACATCGCGATGCAGGCGTGTTCGCTCGGGCCGCTGCTGCGGTTCATGCAGACGGCCGCGGTGCTGCAGTTCCGGTCGGGCAACGAGGCCCGCGCGCACGAGATGCTCGACGAGGCCGACCACATCGCCTGCAGCCGGCAATGGCTGCGGCTGCGCGTCGCCTGCATGGCGACCGGCGTGCGGCTGCACGTGAGCGCGGGAAAGCTGACGCAGGCCCATCGTGTCGGCCGCGCGCTGGCGGCGCTGGTGTCGACTGAGCCACCGGAAGCCGCGTCGAGCTATGTCGAGACGTGGCAGATGGCGCAGTCCGCGCGAGCGCGGCTGCTGCTTGCCGATGCCCGCGCGGAA
>NZ_JAAGPB010000489.1:0-6096 GCF_017104585.1 Burkholderia sp. Ac-20392 | reverse complement strand
ACGGCCGCGCAGCCGGGCTCGCTCGCATGGCCGGCCACCGGTGTCGTGGCGACGCCGTTCTCGGCCGGCAAGACGCGCGGCATCGTGATCGTCGCCTCCGGGCCCGACCATTCGGTGCGGGCCGCGGCGGCCGGGCGCGTGGTGTACGCCGGGTCCGGCGTCAAGGCCTACGGCCCGCTCGTGATCCTGAAGCATGAGAACGGGCTCATCACGGCTTACGGACACAACGGCAAGCTGCTCGTCAACGAAGGCGACGCGGTGCGCCAGGGCCAGCCGGTCGCCGAAATGGGCTCCGACGCGAGCGGCCGTTCGACGTTCGAGTTCGAAGTCCGCCAGAACGGCAAGGTCGTCGATCCGATGAACTTCCTGCCGCGCAACGGCGGCTGACGGCCCGCATCACCCCGTGTGCGCCGGGCGGCGCACACGCTCCCGCTCCCGCCTTCATCCTTTCCTGAGTGTCACCGCATCGGACTGTCTCGCGTGATTGCCGAGCCAGCGAATGCCCAGTGCGAGCGCCGCCGCGCCTATCGCGATCAGCGAGCACTGGATCGCGACCGGCAGGTAGCCGTGCGGCCGAGGATCGACGAACGGATAGGGGTACCAGTTCTCCAGCGCGCCACGCACCAGCGTGTAGCCGAGATAGACGATCGGGAAACCGAGCCACGCGAACGCGCTGCGCCACGGGATCGGCTGGCGCGGCTCCACGTACAGCCAGTCGCACAGCACGACGAGCGGCACGATCCGGTGCAGCACCCAGTTGTTGAACGCCGGCGTGATGTGGCGCAGCGCATCGAGCCGCGCGAGCAGGAGTTCGTAGACGATCGCGGTGATCAGGACGTACAGCACTGCGGCGCCGCGCATCGATTCGTAGCGGGCCGAGCCGGGGCGTGCGATGCGCCAGAGCCCGGTGGCGAGCATCGCGGCCGCGTAGAGGCTGCTCAGTTGCGTGAAGTAGCTGAGGTAGTTGCCGAGATGAAAGCCCGGCAGGTGCCAGTAGTCGGCGACGCTGTGCAGCGTGGTGGATACCGCGAGCAACGCGGCGGTCAGCCGATAGGCCGCAACGAAGAACGCCTTGCTCATGATGCCCGCGCGCCGTCGCACCAAAGCTCCATCGTGCCACAGCCGTTTGGGCGCGCGATGCGGATTTTCCATATGAAGCACCGCGCGGCGCACGTAGGCCATTCGTCGGATATTTGCGCGCGTCGTGCAAAACCGGGCGCCCGTGCGGCTACAATCGGGGCAGTTTTGCCGGGCGCAGGCCGGTGGCTGCATGCGTCCCTCCCCGCATACAACCCGAGACGAAGCATGAGAAACATCCTCGCGAAACAGACGCGCTACAGCTCGCCCGCGATCTTCTTCCACTGGGCCGTTTTCCTGCTGGTGGCGCTGGCCTACCTGGCGATCGAGATCCGCGGGCCGAAAGGCAGCGACAGCCGGGTGTTCTGGATGAATGTGCATCTCACCGCGGGCACGCTCGTGCTCGTGCTGTCGGTGCTGCGCGTGCTGTGGCGAGCCGTCAGCCGTGTGCCGGAGGCCATTCCGCAGGCGGTGCTGCTGCGCTGGCTCTCGAAGCTCGCGCATGTCGCGCTCTACGTGTTCATCATCGCGCAGCCGCTGCTCGGCATCATGATGATCAACCTCGGCGGCAAGCCGGTGTCGCTCGACTGGCTCGGCATCTCGTTCACGCTGTTCGGCCCCGACAAGGCGCTGCGGCCGACGATCAAGGAAGCGCACGAGCTGATCGGCAACGCGTTCTATTTCGTGATCGGCCTGCACGCGCTGGCCGCGCTCTACCATCATTTCATCCGGCGCGACGACGCGTTGCGCCGCATGGCGCCCTGAACGGCACGTTCCGGAAGCGCGCAGCAGGCGGGGGCGCATGGTTGTGTTGACAACCATGCGCCCCCGGTCCGTTTACCGGCATCCGCGCTGGCCATCGCGTTAAACATTCTGTAACATCTCGGCTGTTTTTACATTCCGCTTACTCGTTGCCGAGCATGCTGCACCGACATCGTCACCTGACCGCCTGGCTTGGCGTGCTCGCGATCTGGTTCGCGATCGCGGCGCCGCTGGTGTCGCAGTGGCGCGTCGCGCAGGCAGCCACGCCCGACGCAATCGTCTGCAGTACGGAGCATGGCGCGCATCGGTCGCCCGATGCGGGCCGCATGCACGATCATGCGCTGCATCTCGATGCATGCGGCTACTGCGGTTTCTTCGCGCACAGCCCCGCGATCGGCGGGCCTGCCGCCGCGGCACTCGCTTCCGTTCCCGTCGTTTCCGTTTCCGCCGTCGCGCCGCCTGCCGTCGCGGCGCGCACCGACCGCTATCCGCGCGCGTACCCGCGCGCCCCGCCCGAGCGCGCCTGACGCGCTGTTTCCGTTCCATTCACCGCCGATATCCGTGCGGCCCGTCGAGGCCGCGTGGAGGGCGTCACTCGGGCTTTCGATCATGACCATTTTCCAGTTGCGTGCGCCGCGGGCGTCACGCAATGCCTGTGCGCGGCGTCTGCCGCGCGTGCTGAAACTCACCGTCCCCGCGCTCGCAGTCGGCGCATTGGCCGCGAGCGCCGCGGGCGCCGAAACGGCGCGCGCACCCGGCGCGCCGTCCGACGATACGGCCGCGCCGCTGCCGGCCATCGAAGTCGTCGCATCGCCGCTGTCGACGCCGCTCGTCGTCGTCACGGATCCGAAGACCCCGCGCCAGCCGCTGCCCGCGAGCGACGGCGCGGATTACCTGAAGACGATCCCCGGTTTCACGTCGATCCGCAGCGGCGGCACCAACGGCGACCTCGTGCTGCGCGGGATGTTCGGCTCGCGGCTGAACATCCTGGCGAACGGGATGTCGACGCTGGGCGCATGCCCGGGCCGGATGGATGCGCCAACCTCGTACATTGCACCGGAAAGCTATGACAAGGTCACCGTCGTGAAGGGGCCGCAGACCGTGCTGTACGGTCCCGGCGCGTCGGCCGGCACCGTGATGTTCGAGCGCGTGACGCCGCGCTTCGACAAGCCCGGCATGCGCTTCGAAGGCAGCCTGGTCGGCGGGTCGTTCGGCCGCAACGACCAGAACATCGACGTGACGGCCGGCACGCCGGACGTCTATGGCCGCGTGACCGCGAACCACGCGCATTCGCAGGACTACAAGGACGGCAACGGCAACATCGTGCCGTCGCAGTGGGACAAGTGGAACGCCGATGCGGCGCTCGGCTGGACGCCGGACGACCACACGCGCGTCGAGCTGACTGCCGGCACCGGCGACGGCTATGCGCGCTATGCGGGGCGCGGGATGGACGGCGCGCATTTCCGCCGCGAGACGTTCGGCCTGTCGTTCGACAAGAAGCATCTCGGCGACGTGCTCGACCGGATCGAGGCACGCGTGTACTACAACGAAGCCGATCACGTGATGGACAACTACACGTTGCGGCAACCGGACCCGACCAGCAGCATGCCGATGCGGATGGCGTCGGAGGTGCGGCGTCGCACGGTCGGCGCGCGCGCGGCCGCGACGTTCCGTTTCGCCGACGACTTCAAGCTCGTGACGGGCGTCGATGCGCAATCGAACCGGCTCGACTCGCGTTCGGCGATGGGGCGGCAGAACTACGGCGACAAGCCGTGGGATGCGCAGGCGACGATGTGGAACGCAGGCGTGTTCGGCGAACTGACGTGGTACGCGAGCGACGTGTCGCGCGTGATCGGCGGTGCGCGCGTCGACTATGCGAGCGCACGCGACAAGCGCGCGACGACGAGCGGCATGATGAAGAGCAAGCCGAACCCGACCTTCGACGACGATCGCACGCGCGTGTTGCCGAGCGGTTTCGTCCGCTACGAGCGCGATCTCGCGTCGCTGCCTGTCACGTGGTATGCGGGCGTCGGCCATACGGAGCGCTATCCCGACTACTGGGAACTGTTCTCCGCGAAGCGCGGGCCGGCCGGTTCGATCAACGCGTTCTCGGCGGTACAGCCGGAGAAGACCACGCAGCTCGACATCGGCGCGCAATACAAGAGCGACCGGCTCGACGCATGGGTGTCGGCGTACGCAGGCTACGTCCAGGATTTCATTCTGTTCAACTACGCGGCCGGCATGATGGGCCCGACCACACAGGCAACCAACGTCAATGCGCAGATCATGGGCGGCGAAGCGGGTGTGTCGTGGAAACCGGTTTCGCCGCTGCGCGTCGAGACGTCGCTCGCGTATGCGTGGGGGCGCAACGTGGCAACCGGCGATCCGTTGCCGCAGATGCCGCCGCTCGAGGCGCGCATCGGGCTCGAATACACGCGTGGCGCGTGGTCGGCAGGGGGGCTGTGGCGCATCGTTGCGCCGCAGCATCGTTATGCACTGAACGAGGGCAATGTGGTCGGCAAGGACTTCGGCCCGAGCGCCGGATTCGGTGTGCTCTCGCTGCATACGCAATACAACGTCAGCAAGACCGTGCAGATCTCGGTCGGCGTCGACAACGTGCTGAACAAGGCCTACACCGAGCATCTGAACCTCGCCGGCAACGCGGGCTTCGGCTATCCGGCGAACTCGCCGGTGATGGAGCCGGGCCGGACCGCATGGGTGCGTGTGAGTGCGAAGCTGTAACGCATTGCGCGTGTGCGTTGCAGCATGCGCACGCATGAATGTGGCCCCGCCCGAACGGGCGGGGTACGTCAACCGATTAGAGAACCGTATCTAGTCAGGGCGCAAACGTTCGCGACTCGTGATTCACTCCCGCATTCGACGCACACGTGGTTGCGACGTTCGAGACGCGTAGTGTGTGTCGATCCGGCTTCATTCGCACCGGCAGCACAATAATCAGGAGAACATGCATGGCCAAAACGATGCGTTCCAGGGTGGTGGCAGGGGCAGTGGCATGCGCGATGAGCATCGCGCCGTTTGCGGGGACGACCGCTGTGATGACATTGGCGACGACGCATGCGGCGGTGGCGGCGACCGCGTCTGCCGACAACTATGCGGCGACGCGCTATCCGATCATCCTCGTGCACGGGCTGACGGGTACCGACAAGTACGCCGGCGTGCTCGAGTATTGGTATGGCATCCAGGAAGACCTGCAACAGAACGGTGCGACCGTCTACGTCGCGAACCTGTCGGGGTTCCAGAGCGACGACGGCCCGAACGGGCGCGGCGAACAGCTACTCGCTTACGTGAAGACGGTGCTCGCGGCGACGGGCGCGACCAAGGTCAATCTCGTCGGCCACAGCCAGGGCGGCCTGTCGTCGCGCTATGTCGCGGCCGTCGCGCCCGATCTCGTCGCGTCGGTGACGACGATCGGCACGCCGCATCGCGGCTCCGAGTTCGCCGACTTCGTGCAGAGCGTGCTTGCGTACGATCCGACCGGGCTTTCTTCATCGGTGATCGCCGCGTTCGTCAATGTATTCGGAATCCTGACGAGCAGCACCCACAACACGAACCAGGACGCACTCGCCGCACTGCAGACGCTGACCACCGCACGGGCCGCCACGTACAACCAGAACTACCCGAGTGCTGGCCTGGGTGCGCCGGGCAGTTGCCAGACCGGTGCGCCGACCGAAACCGTCGGCGGCAACACGCATCTGCTGTACTCGTGGGCCGGCACGGCAATCCAGCCGACACTTTCGCTGTTCGGCGTCACGGGTGCGACCGACACGAGCACCATTCCGGTCGTCGATCCGGCGAACGCACTTGATCTGTCGACGCTTGCGCTGTACGGCACGGGCACGGTGATGGTCAACCGCGGCTCCGGGCAGAACGACGGAGTCGTGTCGAGGTGCAGTGCGCTGTACGGCAAGGTGCTGAGCACGAGCTACAAGTGGAACCACCTCGACGAGATCAACCAGCTGCTCGGCGTGCGCGGCGCGTATGCGGAAGATCCGGTCGCGGTGATCCGCACGCATGCGAACCGGCTGAAGCTGGCGGGCGTGTAATCGATGACGGCACGAGGATGGCGCGCGCCGCTGGCGCGGCGCGCCGTGGTCTATGGTGTCGTGGGGCTGGCGGCGATTGCCGGCGTGGCGATGTGGAGCGGCGCGGGCTGGCATCGCGGGACAGGCGCTGCCGGCGATTCTCCGGATGCGCCGGCGGCAGGCGGATTGGCTGCCGCACCGCCGCAGGCCGCCA
>NZ_JAAGPB010000488.1:0-6114 GCF_017104585.1 Burkholderia sp. Ac-20392 | reverse complement strand
GCCGGCCGCTCCGCGCCCCGTCGTGCAGCCCGCGCCGAGCCGCCTGACGGTGATGCAACCGGCTGCGCCCGATGCGCAGCACGCACTGAATTACTCCAACATCCCGCGTCAATACACGCCGGACGGCAACGTGCTGCAGGTCGGCACGCACGGCCGCTCCGCGGAGGTGACTCGATAATGGAAGCGCAAACCTACCACGGCTACCAGATCTGGGGCCACGCGATCCTGCAGCAGGACGAGATCCTGCAGCCCGAGCGCTTCGCCGGAAGCGGCACGATCACGCAGAACAACAAGCTGGTCGAGGCATCCGGCGTGCTCGGCGTATTCGACACCGAGGACGACGCGCGCGACGCGGGGCTCGAATGGGCTCGCGCGTGGATCGACAGCCACCGCTGAGCAGGCGCGGCGTGCGCAACCGGCACGCTGTCGTCACGGCTTTGCACGGGCCGGCGCGAACCGCACATGAAAAAAGGGGCGTCATGGACGCCCCTTTGCTATTCGAACCCGGACTACTCAGGCGGCAGGTCGTGGCGGCCGCACCGCCGCCTGCGGCCGGCCGACGAGCCGTGCCAGCCCGACGATCGCGACCAGCGTCGCGAGATACGCGACGATCTGGATGCCCGCCGGTCGCGCGGTATAGCCGATCAGCGTATGCAGCGCCTTGCCGACGATGCTGGTTTCCTTGAGCAGCCACGACGTATCCCAGATCACATCGCCCCATGACGGTACGAGGCCGGCCGCGAGCAGGAAGCCGACGCACTGGCTTGCCATCCCCGCCGCGAGCAGCACGATCAACCAGTTGGTGACGGAGAACAGGCGCTTCAGCGGAATCTGCAGCAGGCCCGCATACATCCCGTAGCCGAGCCCGGCGCCGCCCAGCACACCCAGCAACCCGCCGACGATCATCTGCGGCGTCTGCCCCGGATCGCCCGCCGCGATGCCGTACAGGAACAGCACGGCCTCGGAGCCTTCGCGCAGCACCGCGACACCCACCACGATCGCCAGGCCCGTCAGCGGCTTGCTGCCGGCCGCGACGGCACGCCCGACCTCGGTCATCTGCATCGCCATCTCGCGGCCGTGCCGGCTCATCCAGATGCTGTGCCACGCGAGCATCAGCGTCGCGACGAACATCACGCCCGCGTTGAAGACCTCCTGCCCCATGCCGGACGCCCACTGCGAAATCACGTCTGCGAACGCGGCGATCAGGCCGGCGCCGATCACGCCGCCCACCAGCCCGCTGCCGACCCACCAGCCGCGCCGCGGCACGCCCTTCGTGGCGGCCATCACGATCGACACCACCAGCGCGGCCTCGAGCACTTCACGAAAGACGATCAGGGCGGTAGACAACATGGCGAGTTGGCCTTACTTGACGGTCAGGTGCGTCTTCGACTGCGCTTCGTGATACTCGTCGTGGAATTCGTACGTGCCGGCCTTCAGCGGCCCGACCAGGATCTCCACCGACTTGCCGGCGGGCACGACCTTCTCCGCCTTGAAGTCGTCGCTCTCGAATTCGGCGGGCGTCGCGTCGAGGTTCTTCACGACGAACTTCACCTTCTTGCCGGCCGGGATCGTCACGCCGTCCGGCGAAAACTTGTGGTCCTTCAGGGTCAGGTTGACGACATCGTCGGCCGCGAAAGCGGACGTTGCCGATGCGCCCAGCAGCGCCAGCGCGAAACCGAAAGCAAAACGGTTCATGTGGGTAATGAATTGAAATATCGAAGGGAGCCGATACTAAGATCGATTCGCATTTCCAACTCGCGTACCCTTACTGGCGGCATGGTGATCGCGCTTCAGGGATCGCCGTCGCGCGTTGCCCGGCAAGGCATCCGCGCTGCTTTGCCCGGAACGCTTCGCCGTCAATCGGGACAAGTTCCGAATGACGTCGACGGCCCGATCGCGATTCATCAGACTTCATGTTTACAACAGGCTGTCGCCGCGACGTGGCCGCGACACCGATTTTCGGCGACACGCGTACGCTTGACCTTCCCACCGTGGCAAGCTTCATGCTGTCGATGCTTGTCAATCGTCAACTCAGGAGAACACGATGGAATTCGAAGTCCAGGACATGACCTGCGGCGGCTGCGCCAACGCCATCACGCGCGCGGTGACGGCCGCCGATCCCGCCGCGAAGCTCGACATCGACGTCGCGGCGAAGATCGTCAAGGTCGAATCGGCACAAGGCGCCGAGCGCGTGCAGTCGATCATCGAAGCCGCCGGCTTCCACCCCGCGCTGCGCGCCGCCTGACGCACGCGCCGTGACCCGCGGGCACACCGCCGTAAGGCGCTGCGCCCGCGGCCCGATTTCGCGTCAACGCAGCCGGATCAGCGTCGACTTCAGCTCGGTGTACTTCTCGAGCGCATGCAGCGACTTGTCGCGGCCGTTGCCCGACTGCTTGTAGCCGCCGAACGGGAAGTTCATGTCGCCGCCCTCGTCGTAGCAGTTCACCCAGACGGTGCCCGCACGCAGCCGGCGCGACACGTCGTGCGCGGTCGTCAGGTTCGACGTCCACACGGCCGCGGCCAGCCCGTATTCGGTGTCGTTCGCGATCCGCACGGCCTCGTCGACGTCGTCGAACACGATCACCGACAGCACGGGCCCGAAGATCTCCTCGCGCGCGATCTTCGCGTCGGGCTTCACCTCGAACACCGTCGGCTCCACGTAGAAGCCGCCCGTTTCCTCCTTCACGCGCGCACCGCCCGTGACGAGCTTGCCTTCGCTGCGCCCGGCCTCGATATAGCCGAGCACGCGCTCGAGCTGGATGCCGTCGACGATCGCGCCCATCGACACCGACGGATCGAGCGGATTGCCGGGCACGTAGGCACGTGCGGCCGCGACGAGCTTCTCGATGAACGCGTCCTTGATGTCGCGATGCACGAGCAGCCGCGAGCCTGCCGTGCACATCTCGCCCATGTTGTAGAAGATCGCGCCGGCAGCCGTCTGCGCCGCGCGGTCGAGATCGGGACAATCGGGCAGCACGATGTTCGGCGACTTGCCGCCGAGTTCGAGCCACGCGCGCTTCAGGTTCGACTGCGCGGCGTATTGCATGATCAGCTTGCCGACCGCCGTCGAGCCCGTGAACGCGATGCAGTCGACGTCGCGATGCAGCGCGAGCAGCTTGCCCGGCTCGCCCGCACCCGGTACGACGTTGAACACGCCGGCCGGAATGCCGGCCTCGTACGCGAGCTGCGCGACGCGGATCGCGGTGAGCGGCGATTTCTCCGACGGCTTCAGCACGACGCTGTTGCCGGCCGCGAGCGCCGGGCCGAATTTCCAGGCGGCCATCAGGATCGGGAAGTTCCACGGCACGACGGCTGCCACCACGCCGACCGGCTCGCGCGTGACGAGACCGACGAGATGATGATCGGCCGGCGCAACCTCGCCGCCCACCTTGTCGATCGCTTCCGCAAACCATTCGACGCAATACGCGGCGCACGGCACGTCGACCGTCGTCGTGTCGCCGATCGGCTTGCCGGCGTCGAGCGTCTCGAGCAGCGACAGCTCGTCGAGATGCTCGCGCATCAGCGCGGCCCAGCGCAGCAGCACGGCCTTGCGCGCACGCGGGTTCAGCCCGGCCCACACGCCCGCGTCGAACGCGCGGCGCGCGGCCGCGACGGCTGCGTTCACGTCGGCTTCGCCGCAATCGGCGACCTTCGCGAGCACGCGGCCGTCGATCGGGCTCACGCAGTCGAACGTCTTGCCTCCGTGCGCGTCGCGCGACGCGCCGTCGATGAATGCGCGCCCTTCGATCTTGAGCGACGCCGCCTTGTCCTGCCAGTCAGCCAAAGTCAACTTGTTCATCAGGATGCCTCAGTTTTTTGGCATTCGCGATGCGGCACGCCGCTGCGCATGACGCGCAGCCGGCCGGCAGCGAATGCAGTGACGCGCGGTGGAAAGGTCAGAAGGTCGCCGGCGAATTGGCCGAGACGACCTCGCAGATCAGGTCCGCGCTGGGATTGCGAAAACGGTGCGGTAAACGGCTTTCGAAGTAGTAGCCGTCTCCGGGGTCGAGCAGCCACGTCGCGCCGTCGACGGTCAGCTCGAGCCGACCCGACACGACGACCCCGCCCTCGTGCCCCGCGTGCACGAGCATCTCGGGCCCCGTATCGGCCTGCGGCTGGTAGATCTCGCGCAGGATGCACATGTTGCGGTCCTTCATGCTCGCGCCGACCAGATGAAACGCGAGCGTGTCGTTGCCGAGGTTCGGCATCTCGTCACGACGCGACACGACCGAACGCGATTCGACGAGCTCGAACGTGAAGAACTCCGCGAGACTCATCGGGATGCATTCGAGCAGCTTCTTCAACGAGCCGACCGACGGGCTCACGCGGCCCTGTTCGATCAGCGAGATCGTGCCGTTGGTCACGCCGGCCCGCTTCGCGAGTTCGCGCTGCGACAGGCCATGCTTGTTGCGCACGAAACGCAGGCGCTCGGCGACTTCGGTGGACATCGATTCGGTTTCGGACACGATAAGTGCGATGACAAAGTGAAACGACGCGGTGGACAGCCGTTGAATATTCTAATCACTTTATGCCGCGCATCAGCGGGGAAAACCCTGAAAGGCGTTCGAAATAATGAACACCTCGCACATTATTCCGTTTGCGAATCTTTTGTTCGCACTGCTCGGGAAAGCCCTGATGCAGCACCGTTAAAAAACATTTGACGCCGTTTTTGGCTCGTATATGCTGGCTCTCAGGTTAGCGTCATCAAGCTTTCATGGGCAGCAAAAAACGTTATTGCAACGCAAAAATTGATGCCCATCAATGTAAATAACGCGTAACCGGCGCCTTGATTATTTTAAACGCCCAGCGCGTCGAAACGGTCAGGTGTTCAATACTTTCAACAACCCAGTCGAGTGTAATCGTGAGAGTCCGTGGCCCTCTGGTGAGGTGGGATCGAGGCGATGTGCGAAGTTTGCGCAGCGCTGCGTCCGCTTCCGACGACGGCAGTTGCGGCTGGCATAGTCCTCGCCTGCTTCATCTGTCGATCTACACCATCCTGTCCCGTCGTTCCGTTCGGCGTCACAACGCCGTTTCCGCACGCGCATTCGTCGCCGTCGATACCGACGAAGTGGCGTCGCTGCTGCCGTAGCGCCTCTCCTTTCTTTACGTCGTTCGTTTCGTCTGCTGATTCGCCAACCGCATCGTCCGTGCGGTGACGGAACGCGTTCGCGCATTCGTTGCCGCGTCGCGTGTCGCAATGAAACGAACGACGGCCTGATCGTCGCGCGCAGCGCGGATCGCCACGCCATCCCGTTGCGCCCATTCACCAGCGGCCCTGCGTCTCACGCAAGGCTGCGGGGCTGTTGCACGCCGGCGTTTCGCCACATCCGGCAAGCAAGACGCAACAACCCTCCGGATAACTGATTGACGTCATGGATAGAAGGAAACCCCTCGTCGGCATCACTGCCGACCACACGCAAATCGGCGCGCACGCGTCGCATACGGTCGGCGACAAATACGTCGCCGCGATCGTCGACGGCGCACAAGCGTTCGCGATGGTGCTGCCCGCGCTCGGCGAGCGCCAGTCGGTCGACGACGTACTCGCTACGGTCGACGGCCTGATGTTTACCGGCAGCTACTCGAACGTCGAGCCGCACCTGTACGGCGGCGAACCGAGCGCACCGGGCACGAAGCACGACCCGGCCCGCGACGCGACCACGCTGCCGCTGCTGCGCGCGGCGATCGCCGCGGGCGTGCCCGTGCTGGCCGTCTGCCGCGGCTTCCAGGAGCTGAACGTCGTCTGCGGCGGCACGCTGCACCAGCGCGTGCATGAAGTGCCGGGCCTCGCCGATCACCGCGAGGACGACGACGCGCCGATGGATACGCAGTACGGCCCCGCGCACGTCGTGCGCCTGACGCCCGGCGGCAAGCTGCACGCGCTCGCCGGCGGCCGCGACGAAGTCCACGTGAACTCGCTGCACAAGCAGGGCATCGCGCAGCTCGGCTCCGGCCTCGCCGTCGAAGCCGTCGCGCCGGACGGGCTGATCGAAGCCGTGAGCGTCGTCGATGCACCGGCTTTCGCCCTCGCGGTGCAGTGGCATCCGGAATGGCGCCATGCGCAGGACCCGCTGTCGAGCGCGATCTTCCGCGCCTTCGGCGATGCCTGCCGCGCCC
>NZ_JAAGPB010000487.1:0-6320 GCF_017104585.1 Burkholderia sp. Ac-20392 | reverse complement strand
TCTGCGCTTCCGATCTGCCCCGCCCGCCGGCGAACAGGCGGCCGCCGCCACCGCCGACACCCCGCCTTCGCCGCAATAAGCCGGCCCTGCCGTCGGGTGCGCGCGGCATCCCCCCGCGCACCCGATTTCCGAACTTCCGCTTGACCCTCACGTAGCGTAACGTTCGAGACTCCAGTGTGCGCACCGAACGGAGAAACGAATGCGACTGAAAGTGGGAGAACTGGCGAAACGCAGCGGGCTGACCGTCCGCACGCTTCATCACTATCACGCGATCGGTCTGCTGACGCCTTCGGCGCGCGCCGACAACGGCTACCGGCTGTACGACCGCCACGACATCGCCCGGCTCCACCAGATCCAGGCGCTGCGTCGCTTCGGCCTGTCGCTCACCGAAATCGGCGACCACCTGAACCAGCCCGACACCCCGCTCGTCGAGATCGTCGCGAAGCAGATCGCGCTGCTCGACCGTCAGCTCGCGCAGACTGCGCAGCTGCGCGAACGGCTCGTGAGCCTGCATGCGCAGCTCGCCGCGGGCACGGAACCGGAGCTGGCCGATTGGCTCACCACACTGGAGTTGATGACCGTGTACGACAAATATTTTTCCGAGGAAGAACTCGCGCGCCTGCCGATGTACCAGAAGAGCCAGGCGGGCGACGCCGAATGGATCGCACTCGTCGACGAGGTGCGTGCGCTGCACGACGCGGGCGTGCCCGCCGAGGACGAACGCACCCGTGCGCTCGCCAGCCGCTGGATGACACTGCTCGTGCGCGACACGAACAACGACCCGCGGCTGCTGGCGAAGCTGAACCTGATGCACGAACACGAACCGGCGATGCAGTCGAAGATCGGCATTTCGACCGCGCTGCGCGACTATGTGCTGCGCGCGTCGTCGGAAACCAAGATGCGGATCTTCGAGAAGTATCTGGCGCCGGACGAAATCCGCTTCATGCGGGCGCACTACGGTGAAAGCGCGATGGAATGGCCGCAACTGATGGGCGACGTGCGCGACGCGATCGATGCGGGCGCCAGACCGGATTCGCCGGAAGGCCGCGCGCTCGCGCAGCGCTGGCTCACGCTGTTCTGCCGCTACGCGGGCACCGATCCGGCCACGCATGCGAAATTTCGCCACGCGATGATGAACGAGCCGTCACTGACGCAGGATTCGTGGATCGACGACACGTTGATCGGCTTCGTGCGGGAGGCGATGGCGCAGTTGCAACCGCAGCGTTGAGCGACGGCGGCCGGGCCTGCCTTGGCGTGCGGCCCGGCCGCCTTGCGCCGATGGCGTCGCGCGAAGCGCGGTCGGATCAGTCGTAGTTGCGCACGCTCACGCCGCGCCAGCGCTTCGTCATGTAGCGGAGAAACGCGGGATTCGCCTTCAGGTCGGCGTTCGGCACGGGCGCCGCACCGCCGTCGAAACGCCTGCCCTGATGCGTCAGCACTTCCTCGCCGCGCAGCACGTACTTTTTCCCCTGGTCGATCAGGAAGTACTTGACTGCATCGGGGCTGACGTCGCCGCGGCAGCCGATCTTGTACGCAAACAGGAACTGCCTGCGGCCGTTGCCGAGCAGGTCGGGCATCTCGACCGACGCGGGCACGACGTCGAGCACCTTGTCCTCGCCGCATTCGGTCACGTCGTCACGCACCGACCAGTCCGGCTGCCCGTTCAGCGTGCCGACCACCCGGAGATGCACGTCGTCGCCCTGTTCGGTTGTCGCGAACGTGACAGCATGCGCGCCGGCCGCGTCGGTCCACTTGTATTCGGCGGCCTGCACCGGGTTGAACCACGATGCGACGGCGGCAACGGTGAGCCAGCGGCTCGCAGCAAAGACCTGTTTCATGAATGAAGACGACCCCGGATTGAACGCGCCATTATCCGCATGGGCACATCGCGCCGCCATCCCTCGATGCGCCCCGCTCACCCGCCGCGCGTGCCGAGCCCCAGCGCCTTCAGGCGGCGGTACAGCGTCCGCTCGCTCATTCCCGTACGTTCGGCCAATGCCTTGCGCGTGCCGGCGAACCCGCTCGCGATCCGCACGAGTTCGGCATCCGTCAGCACACCGGCCGCCCCCGCTCCATCCTGCGGCACCGCCGATGCCGCAACCAGCTCGACCGGCAGATGCTCGATCCGGATCGCCCCGTCGTCCGCGAACAGGCACGCGCGTTCGAGCACGTTGCGCAGCTCGCGGATGTTGCCCGGCCACGCATACGCATCGAGACACGCACGTGCGCGCTCGGTCAGCACGAACGGCCGCGCGCTCGCATCGCCCGCACTGGCGCGTACGTTCGCGATCCGCCGCAGGATCGATTCGGCCAGCAGCGCGACGTCCCCGCGCCGGTCGCGCAGCGCCGGCAACGGAATCGGAAACGCGTTGATCCGGTAGTAGAGGTCCTGCCGGAACCGGCCGTCGTCGATCATCTCGCGCAGCGGCTTGTGCGTGGCCGCGACCAGCCGGAAATCCGCGCGCAGCGCCTCGACGCCGCCAACGCGGCGGAACGTGCCCGACTCGATCAGCCGCAGCAGCTTCACCTGCATCGGCAGCGGCACGTCGCCGATCTCGTCGAGGAACAGCGTGCCGCCCTGCGCGGTCTCGACGAGGCCCGGCTTGCGCTGGTTCGCGCCCGTGAACGCGCCCTTTTCGTAACCGAACAGTTCGCTCTCGAACAGCGTCTCGGCGATCCCCGAGCAATCGACGACGACGAACGGTCCCATCGCGCGGTCGCTCGCCTCGTGCAGCGCGCGGGCGAACAGCTCCTTGCCGGTGCCCGATTCGCCGAGCAGCAGCACCGGCAGCATCGACGGCGCGACGCGCTGCAGTGCGCCGAGCGCCGCGTTGAACGCGTCCGCGCCGCCGACGAGCCCTTCCGCACTCGGCTGCGCGGATGCACTACGCACCGTCGTCAGCCGCTCGACGTACGCGATCACGTTGCCGTGCGCATCGAAGATCGGCCGTAATTCGACGTCGACATGCTCGGGGCCGCGCGGCGTGTGGTGGATATGCAGCACGCGGTTCAGCCCGCGCGATTCGAGCGCCTGCTTCATCGGGCAATGCTCGCCGGCCTGGTCGCACGGCACGTCGTAGTGATGCGAAACCTGGAAGCAGTGCCGGCCCACGTGCTCGACGCCCGCGACGCCGAACTGGCGCCGGTACGCATCGTTCGCCGCGAGGATGCGGTAGTCGGGATCGACGACGATCATCGGCTGCGGATCCTGCTCGAGATACGCGACGAGCGCGCGCACGTCGGGCATGACGTCGTGGCGCGGCGCGGGGACGATCGGGATGGTGTCGTGCGGATTCATGCGGACGCTCGGTGAAGGGGCGGCCTGACGAACTGCCAGGCGGACTGCCAATTCTGCCACGACACTGCCAATTGTGGCAGTCCGCAGTGACAGACGGAGGCCAACGACGCCCGCGCATCGCGGCAACCGTACCCAAAACCCGAGCCGAATCAAGTCCCTGGCAGATCGGCCGGCACTACGACGCAGGCTGGCACGGTTCTTGAATTACCCATCCCGATTGCAGATGCAGAACCCGATCGAGGACACCCCGTGAGCCATGCCACCACGCTATCCGTCGAAGGCTTTTTCGACCCGGCGACCCACACCGTCAGCTATCTGCTGCTCGATACTGCGAGCCGCGCATGCGCGCTGATCGACAGCGTGCTCGACTACGACCCGAAGTCCGGCCGCACGCACACCGCGAGCGCCGACCGGCTGATCGCCCGCGTGGCCGAACTCGGCGCGGACGTGCACTGGCTGCTGGAAACCCATGTGCACGCCGATCACCTGTCGGCCGCGCCGTACCTGAAGGAACACGTCGGCGGCCAGATCGCGATCGGTTCGCACGTGCGCCGCGTGCAGCACGTGTTCGGCACGCTGTTCAACGCGGGCCCGGGCTTCGCGCAGGACGGCCGCCAGTTCGACCGGTTGCTCGACGACGGCGACACGCTCGCGCTCGGCGGGCTGACGATCCGCGCGCTGCATACGCCGGGCCACACGCCCGCGTGCATGACCTACTGCGTCGACGATGCGACGCAACGCGCGGCCTTCGTCGGCGACACGCTGTTCATGCCCGACTACGGCACGGCCCGCTGCGACTTCCCCGGCGGCGACGCGCGCACGCTGTACCGCTCGATCGAACGCGTGCTCGACCTGCCGCCCGACACGCGCCTGTACCTGTGCCACGACTACCAGCCGGGCGGCCGCGACGTGCAGTTCGAGACGACCGTGGCCGAGCAGCGCCGCGCAAACGTGCACGTGAAGGACGGCGTGACCGAGGACGATTTCGTCGCGATGCGCACCGCGCGCGACGCCACGCTCGCGATGCCCGTGCTGATGCTGCCGTCCGTGCAGGTCAACATGCGCGCCGGCCACCTGCCCGAGCCCGAAAACAATGGCGTGCGCTACCTGAAGATCCCGCTCGACGCGATCTGATCGACACGCCCCGCCCCATCCGGAGAACCCCGACATGACCATCCGCAAGCTGACCGACACGCTGTCGGTCTCGCCGCAGATCGCGGCGGCCGACCTGCCCGCGCTTCACGCGGCCGGCATCCGCGCGATCATCTGCAACCGCCCCGACGGCGAAGGCCCCGACCAGCCGACCGTCACCGAGATCCGCGCGGCCGCCGCGCCGCTCGGCATCGACGTGCATTACCTCCCGGTCGATACGGGCAAGGTAACCGACGACCAGGCCGCGCAGTTCGGCGCGCTCGTCGCGTCGCTCGACGGCCCGATGCTCGCGTACTGCCGCAGCGGCACGCGCTCGGCCACGCTGTGGGCGCTGTCGCAAGCCGGCCTGCGCCCGCTGAACGACATCGTCGCGACGGCCGGCGCAGCCGGCTACGACCTGCGCGCGATCGCGTCGCGCGTCGTGCAAGGCGGCAAGCAGGCGGCACCGGCCGTCGACGCGCGGCACGACATCGTGATCGTCGGCGCGGGCGCAGCAGGCATTGCAGTTGCATCGAGCCTGCTCGCGCGCGACGCGTCGCTCGACATCGCGGTGATCGACCCGGCCGACGTCCACTAC
Organism: Burkholderia sp. Ac-20392; assembly: GCF_017104585.1. NCBI lineage: Bacteria > Pseudomonadati > Pseudomonadota > Betaproteobacteria > Burkholderiales > Burkholderiaceae > Burkholderia > Burkholderia sp. Ac-20392. The sequence continues at coordinate 1,293 of NZ_JAAGPB010000487.1, read as the reverse complement.
TACCAGCCGGGCTGGACGATGGTCGGCGCGGGCGTGTTCCGGCCCGAGACCACCGCGCGCCGGATGACCGACGTGCTGCCGCGCGGCGTACGGCGGATCCAGGCCGCCGTCGCGGGCTTCGAGCCCGACGCGCACACGGTCGTGCTCGACGGCTGCCGCCGCATCGGGTATCGCAAGCTCGTCGTGTGCCCGGGGCTCAAACTCGACTGGCACGCGATCGAAGGCCTCGCCGACACGCTCGGCCGCAACGGCGTCACGTCCAACTACCGCTACGATCTCGCGCCGTACACGTGGGAACTGGTTCGCGCGTTCCGCGGCGGCAACGCACTCTTCACGCAGCCGCCGATGCCGATCAAGTGCGCGGGCGCGCCGCAGAAGGCGATGTACCTGTCGTGCGACCACTGGCGGCGTGCGGGCCGCCTCGAAGCCGCGAACGTCGAGTTCCTGAATGCGGGCGCCGCGCTGTTCGGCGTCGCCGACTACGTGCCCGCGCTGATGGAGTACGTGAAAAGCTACGACATCGCGCTGTCGTTCGGCCACAACCTCGTGTCGATCGACGGGCCCGCGCGCCGCGCGACGTTCGCGCGCGCGCTGCCGGACGGCGGCAAGGAAACCGTCGTGCGTTCGTTCGACATGATCCACGTCGTGCCGCCGCAGAAGGCGCCCGACTTCGTGCGATCGAGCCCGCTCGCCGACGCGGCCGGATGGATCGACGTCGATCCGGCGACACTGCGGCACAAGCAGTATCCGGACGTCTACGCGCTCGGCGACGCCACCAACACGACCAATGCGAAAACGGCCGCGGCCGCCCGCAAGCAGGCGCCGGTGGTTGCACACAACCTGCTCGCGTCGCTCGGCCGCGCGCACGGCGACGCCGCGTACGACGGCTACGGCTCGTGCCCGCTCACGGTTGAGCGCGGCAAGATCGTGCTCGCCGAGTTCCTGTACGGCGGCAAGGTCGCACCGACCTTCCCGGCGTGGCTGATCGACGGCAAGCGCCCGTCGCGGCTCGCGTGGCTGCTCAAGGAGCGCGTGCTGCCGCCGCTCTACTGGAAGGCGATGCTCAAGGGCCGCGAATGGCTCGCGAAGCCCGCGATCGCGCGTTGACCGGAGCCCGCTGACGTCATGTTGATTTCCCTCGTACTGGGTGGTTTCGTCGGTGCCGTACTCGGCCTGACCGGCGCCGGCGGCGGCATCCTCGCGGTGCCCGCGCTCGTCGTCGGCATGAGCTGGCCTATGCAGCAGGCCACGCCCGTCGCGCTCGTCGCGGTGGCCGGCAGCGCCGCGCTCGGC
>NZ_JAAGPB010000486.1:0-6130 GCF_017104585.1 Burkholderia sp. Ac-20392 | reverse complement strand
ATCCCGGCCTCGGGAAAACCCCTAACCACCCACCTGCGAAACGGCACCATGCGCATTCTCGTCGTGGAGGACGATGCCGAAATCGGCGCGGCGATCCGCATCCGCCTGGCGCGGCTCGGCCATGCCGTCGATCTCGAAACCGACGGCGCGACCGCAAACGGGTTGCTGCGCGTCGAGCGCTTCGATCTCGTCGTGCTCGACGCGAACCTGCCCGGCATGGACGGCTTCACGGTGCTGCGCCACCTGCGCGCATCGGGCAGCACGACACCCGTGCTGCTCGTCACCGCGCGCTCGGCGATCGACGATCGCGTGAGCGGCCTCGGCCTCGGCGCCGACGACTACCTGGTGAAGCCGTTCGACTATCGCGAACTCGATGCGCGCGTGCAGGCGCTCCTGCGCCGCAACAGCGGCCATGCAAACGACGTGCTGACGCTCGGCGGCCTCGTGATCGACCGCAGCAGCCGTCTCGCGGAACTCGACGGCCAGCCGCTGTCGCTGTCGCGCCAGGAATTCGCGCTGCTCGAAATCCTCGCGAGCCGCCCGCAGCGGATCTTCTCGAAGGACGAACTGCTGAACCAGTTGTTCAGCTTCGGCAACGAGCCCACCGCGAACGCGGTCGAGCAGTACGTGACACGCGTGCGCAAGAAGCTGCAGGGCAGCTCGGTCGAGATCCGTACCGCGCGCGGGATGGGGTACCAGATTGCGGCGCACTGACTGGTTCCCGAAGACGCTGTTCGGGCGCACGCTGCTTTTCATCGCGCTGGTCGTCGCGACCGGCGCGCTCGCGCTCGCGGCGATCGCGCGCTACTACGCGGGCGTCGCGGCCGAACGCGCCTACGACCAGTTGCTTGCGGGCGCATCGATCCAGGTCGCGGAAAACCTCTACGTGCAGGGCGGCGTGCTCGCGCTGAATCCGCCGGTGGCCGCGCTGTCGACGCTGTCGCGCTACGACCTCGTCTACTACAAGGTGGTCGATTCGCGCGGCATCGTCGTGGCCGGCTACAACGATCTCGCGAGCCCTGCGACGCTGGCCACCGCGAAACAGGGCCCCGCGTTCGCGAACGGCATGTACCAGGGGCACCGGATCCGCACCGCGACCATCGCGCGCTACATGCCCGAGGAAAGCACGCCGGGCTGGGCGCTCGTGACGGTGGCGCAAACCACCAATGCGCGCCAGCAGCTCACGAACGACATGAGTTTCAAGGTGTGGACGCTGATCCTGCTGATGAGCGTGCTCGCGATCGGCGCGAGCGGCCTCGCGATCCGGCGCGGGCTGCGCCCGCTCGCGCAGATCGGCACGATCATCGCCGCGCGCGACCCGGCCGACCTGCGGCCGGTGGCCGTCGATACGCCGAGCGAGATCGACGCGATCATCGGGTCGATCAACGGGCTGATGCGCCGCCTCGCCGAGCGGATCAACGCGATGCAGCGCTTCATCGCCGATGCCGCGCACCAGATGCGCACGCCGCTCGCGCGACTCGATGCGCAGATCGAGCTGCTCGACGGCGAAGCCGATCCCGCGCGTCATGCGGCCCGGCTCGACGCGCTGCGCGCGACCTGTTCGGACGTCGGGCGGCTCACCGGCCAGTTGCTCAATCATGCGATGGTGATCCATCGCACCGAAGCCGTGCCGCTGCAACCCGTCGAACTCGTCGCGCTCGCGAAAGACGTGCTCGGCCGCACGATTCCGCTCGCGGGCGAGCGCGATGTCGCCGTCGCGTTCGCGAGCGACACACCGCTCGCCTGGATCGACGGTGACGCTATCAGCCTGCAGGAAGCGCTGTCGAACGTGCTGCACAACGCGCTGCTGCACGGTCACGCGGACGACATCGTCGTCTCGGTCGCGACGCAGGGCCACGCCGACGATGCGGTGACGCTGACCGTCACCGACAACGGTCGCGGGATTCCGCGCGAGCACTGGGACGCCGCGTTGCAACCGTTCGTGCGGATCGCGCCGGACGGCAGCGAGCGGCGCACCGGGTCGGGCCTCGGGCTCGCGATCGTGCAGGAAGTGATGAAGGCGCACGGCGGACGCGTCGGGTTCGAGTTTCCCGAGGCGGGCGGGTTTTCGGTGGTGCTGACGTTTCCGCGGGCGGCGGGAGTGAAAGTCGACGACATCGAAACCGGCGAACCGCCGTCTCGTTGACCAGGCAAGCACGGCGCCAACAGACAGTCGATCGCTTCCGCTTCTCTCGCGGACGCGCAGAAGCCGTCGGGAGTCGTCACTCGGGGATCCGCGACGGCAATGCGTCGGCTCTCACGAGCAACTTCTGACAAACCTATATCGAGCTCAACTGCGGCGCTTTTGATTCGTCCACATCGCCGATTCCAATTTCGCTCGTCGACGACCTATAAAATACCGACGACCACACGGGTGGTCGTCGGTTACTGGCCCATGCCAAACAATCGTGGTGAATCCGTCGCCAGGATCAGTCAACGCATCTTCTGAACCACATCGGGATTGCGCTAGCCATTTTCAGTCAAGCTCATTGACTCAAAAGCAGATGGATGGCGCCGACTGGAGCCGAAGATCCGCTCTTAACCGTCGTCGGGCCGGAAGTTGAGCCAGCCGAAAAGCGGTCACCATCGAAGGTCGCATATACACGAATGGATTTTTCTGATTTTGGCATTGTCACATTATGTGACGCCTCAACCTGAGACGTGTCCAGAAACACCAGTTGAACCATCTCACACGACCCACTTGGCCCGCATCTTTGGGTTGTATCGTATCGATAGTAAGTGGATCCACGCGGCAAATCTGAAACCAAATAACTCCCCACCTCGGCATTATTTACATAAAAATGCAACCGAGCGGTGGAGTTTTGGGGGTTTGGTGATACCCGCTTGACAACGATGTCTCCCGTCAATTTAGCTTTAATCGTCACCGGCGCTCCCGGGCGCGGTGAGCTTGGCGTCACGGTGAGCTGAATATTAGTCGCGCTTGCGGCAAGCACTGCTGCCGAGCAGCAAAACGACATCACCGCTGCAATAATTAACTTGATAGGCATGATCTCGAGCCCATCTTTTAATTCGGGCTGGCAGAGATACCCAAAATTGCCGGGCGATCCGCAATACACCCTTGAACCGTGACGTAGATCGGCAGATCCGCGCTCAATGCGGTCAGCAGAAATGCTTGCTGGGAACGTCCCGATGCATCCCCGGCGGTCGCATATCCGTCACTCATACGGCACCCGTCCGGGTTTACGACAGGGGCAGCGGTCGACACGATCATTTGATCAGCACCCCAGTTGGTAAGCAGACGCGTGATTTTCCCCGGTGCCGTGGATTGCGCCGAAAATGCGCTCAAAGATGCTGATGCAAGTGCCAGAGCAACCACCGACTTTACGATCGAATTATTCATCTTGAAATAGGTCAATTTGATTGGATTAATTGAATCGACACCTCCGATTCGAAAAATATTCTACTTTCACTACATTTTCATTACAAGAAGATTTCACATCGCCTCCCGGGGGATCGCGCCCTGAGCGAACGTGTCCCGTACCGACGCCCAAGGACGGCCTGCCGGTCAGTAGTTGAGGGGGCTCGGCACCCGATCATCCGGGCTCCACCGGCGAACGCAGTGCCTGTCAGGGAACAATTGGCTTTATCGATACGGCAAACGGATGGTTTCGATCCGCTTGAATGGCAGAGAGCGATAGTGACGCAAAGCGGCCAAGTACGACGGGCATCGACACGATGCTCCAAACAAATCGGCTGCCAGCAAAATCCACCCAAACACGCATGGGCGAACTTGACTGCACCGGGGCGTGACTCATGTTACGTGTGACGTTCCAGGCGAGACATCAGGTATTCGGCAGCGCACGCGCTCAATCGTCGCTGTCGTCTTCGAAGCCGTTGCGCTCCACGTGCTGCGCCACTACCCGGTCCAGCTCGTCGTACTGACGATCGCAAAACAGCCGGCACAACGTGTCGACGTCGGTACGCTTCCTGACGTCGATCGTGTCGACTTGCTGCTCCAGCTTGCCCTTGCCGATTCCGAACAGCCCCTTCTTCATCCGCATGGAGACGGCATTCAACTGGAAGCCGTCCGCGTGCGCATCGCTCAGCGCGGTCACCCACAATTCCCGCTGATCGTCGGCATGCTGCAGCACGAGGGCCGGCAACGGGCCGTCCTGCGTGTCGTCCCATTCGGCATGCTGCGCCGCCCACGGGAATGCGTCGAACGCCTGCGTGAACGACGGGTAATCCGTCGCGCCCTGCGGATCCAGTTGCTTGAAATCGTAGCCGACCTTCTGAATGGAATAAGTCAACATGGCGCGGTAGCCCCCGTGGCGTTCGAGATCAGGAGAACGTCAATCTACGCTGAATTTCGGTGTCCATCATGATTTTCTCAACGGCTCACGCATGCTTCGCAGCGGGATCGCGAGGCTCTTCAAGGTAACTCCGCGCCAGCCTCACGAGTTCGCGCTTCAGTTTCGGATCGTCCAGCAGCCCGCGCCGGGCCGCGTTGTGCACGACGCCTTCGAGTGCCGACGACAGCACCTGCGCCGTCATCGTATCGGCCCTGACGGGCGCACGCCCGCGACAGGCGGCAACGATCAGCGCATAGCGGCGCAAATAGTCCTTCTGGAACGTGTCGTATGCAGCCTTCACGCCGCCCGGATCGGGAAGATCGAGCAGCGCACGGTGCAGCGACGGGTAATCGCGGTGCGCGGCGATCAGGTCGCCGATCAAGCCTTCAACGAGACGCGCGGGGCTCGCCTGCCGGTCGTGCGCGCGCTGCAGCACGGCCAGCACATCGTCGAAATGCCTGCGCCGGATCGCGTCGACCAACGCGAGCTTGTTCGGGAAGTACTGGTACACGGAACCGATGCTGACACCGGCAACTGCCGCGACTTCGTTGGTCGTGAACCCGGCCCACCCGTGCGTATCCAGAACGCGAGCCCCGGCCGTGACAATTACATCCACGGTCGCACGCGAACGCGCCTGGCGCGGGGCTTTCCGCATCGCGGCGGCGGCATCGGAAACGCGAGTGGACATGCGGGCTCCGACTGAAAATAATGGTGGCGAAGCTCACATATTAGGTGAAACCCACAAGGAAACGACCATGAGCGAGAACGCACTCCTGTCCCGCATGCTGCGCTACCAGGCGTGGGCGAACGACGAAATGCTGGCGGCCATCGCGGAGCTCGACGTGGTGCAACACGCCGACGAGCGCCATCTCGCGCTGCGGCTGATGAACCATTGCCTCGTGGTGAACAAGATTTTCGCCGCGCACCTGACCGGCGAACGTCATGGCTTCGTATCCGACAACACGCCCGACACGCCCGAGCCCGACGCGCTGCGTGCTGCCTTCGCCGCGCTCGATCGCTGGTATCTCGACCATGTCGAAGCCGCCACGCCCGCGATGCTGACCGAATCGATTCCGTTTGCGTTCACCGACGGTGACAACGGATATATGACGCGCGAAGAGATGCTGACCCATGTCGTCACGCACGGCGGCTATCATCGCGGCGAAGCCGGAAGGCTGATGATCCAGGCCGGCGCGCGTTCGGGGCAGGACATCAGGCTGCCGTGGGACACGTACGCCGTTTATCTGCACCGGACGGAACCGGCGCGCAGGCTTCAGGGCAAGACCGAAGCGGCGAACGCGTCAACCGCCGGGCGATAGGCAAGCGCCACGCCCGCTACGCCGCCACCGCCTCCCCGCCGAGATACGCATCGCGCACGCGCTCGTCGTCGAGCAGCGCCTTCGCGCGCCCTTCGAGCACGACGCGCCCCGTCTGCAGCACGTACCCGTAATGCGCGATCTCCAGCGCGAGGCTCGCGTTCTGCTCGACCATGAACACGGTCACGCCCTGCCGGTTGATCGCATCGATCAGTTCGAGCACCTTGTCGACGTAGAGCGGCGACAGCCCCATCGTCGGCTCGTCCATGCAGATCAGCTTCGGCCGCGCCATCAGCGCGCGCGCCATCGCGAGCATCTGCTGCTCGCCGCCCGACAGCGTGCCTGCGCGCTGCGTCAGCCGCTCGCGCACGCGGGGAAACAGGTCGAGCACGCGCTCGTAGTCCTCCGCCACTGCCGCGCGGTCGCCGCGCGTGTACGCGCCCATCAGCAGGTTCTCGCGCACGCTCATGTCGCCGAACAGCCGCCGCGCCTCGGGCACGG
>NZ_JAAGPB010000485.1:0-6202 GCF_017104585.1 Burkholderia sp. Ac-20392 | reverse complement strand
CACCGTCGCATTGGCGCGCGAACTCGGGCCGCGCGGCGCAACGGTCAATACGGTTGCGCCCGGCTATATCGCCGACACGCGCTTCTTCGGTGAAAGCGGCGTCGCGCCGGCCATCGCCGCGACGATCCGCGAGCAGACGCCGGCCGGCCGCGCCGGGCATCCGGACGATATCGCGGACGCGGTCGCGTGGCTCGCCGGGCCGCGTGCATCGTTCGTCACCGGTGCGACGATCGCGGTGAACGGCGGCTGGCGCGTCGGGTGACGCAATCGACCCCGGTGGCCCGGCACGGCATCGCACGCCACGCCCGGCCTGCCGGTCATTCGATATCCGTCGGCGGCTTGTCGCCGAGCCAGCGCCGCGCGCCGGGCCCGTTGCGGCCCGCGCGGTCCTCCGGGTTCGTCAGCTTGCAGCGCTTCAGCGACAGGCAGCCGCAGCCGATGCATTCGTCGAGGTTGATGTACAGGCGCTGCAACTCCTCGATCCGGTTCGCAACGCGCTGCTTCCAGCCGCGCGACAGCCGCTGCCAGTCCTTGTTGCTCGGCGCGGTGTCCTCGGGGAGGCTGACGAGCTGCTCGGCGATCTCGTCGAGCGTATAGCCGATCTTCTGCGCGAACACGATGAACGCGATCAACCGCAGCACCGCGCGCGAATAGTGGCGATGGCTCGAGCCGTTGCGGTGCGACTTGATGAGCCCGCGCGTCTCGTAGAACCGCAGTGTCGACGCCGGTACGCCGCTGCGCGCGGCCACTTCGCGGATCGACATCAGCGGCCATTGCGGGATTTCCTGGATACCCATGTTGCTCCTCCGGGAAAACTTGACTTGAAGTTAACTTCAACTTTTATGCTACGCGGCAGTTTAACCCGTCGCGAGGCATCATGCTCTCCTTATCCCTACGCAGGACGTCGCCTTTGGGCGCGGCCTGTGCACTGCTGCTGGCGTTGTCGGGCTGTCACGACGGCAAAGGCGCATCGTCGGCCCAATCCCTTCCCGAAGTCGGCGTCACCACCATCGCGCCGCGCACGATCCGCCTCGCGGACGAATTCAACGGACGCGTCGAAGCCGTCGACGCGGTCGAACTGCGGCCGCGCGTGAGCGGCTATTTGCAGCGCGTCGCCTACAAGGAAGGCGACCTGGTCGCGCAGGGCGCGCTGCTGTTCGAGATCGACCCGCGTCCGTACCGGATCGCGCTCGATCGCGCGAACGCGCAGTTGCAACGGGCCCGCGCGGCCGCGAGCCTCGCGAACGTGCAGCTCAAGCGCGTGCAGACGCTGATCGATGCGCATGCGACGTCGCAGGAAGAACTCGACAACGCGCGCGCCACCGCCGAGCAGGCGCGTGCGGACCTGCAGGCGGCCGACGCGGCCGTCGCCGACGCGAAGCTCAATCTCGGCTTCACCGAAGTGCGCGCGCCGATCGCGGGCCGCGTCGGCCGTGCGGTCGCCACCGTCGGCAACCTGGCGCGCGCGGACGACACGCTGCTGACGACCGTCGTGTCGCAGAACCCCGTCTACGTGTATTTCGACTGCGACGAACAGAGCTACCTGCGCTACAACGCACGGCGCGCCGATCCGCAGCATCGCGCGATCGGCGCCGATCCGGTGCGCGTGGGCCTCGCGAACGAGACGGGCTTCCCGCATGCGGGCACCGTCGACTTTCTCGACAACCGGCTCGACCCGCAAACGGGCACGATCCGCGCGCGCGTGCGGCTGCCGAATGCGGACCATACGTTTACGCCAGGCCTGTATGCGCGCGTGCAGCTCGTCAGCGGCCGCGACCAGGATGCTTTGCTCGTCGACGACAAGGCCGTGCTCACCGACCAGGACCGCAAGTACGTGTATGTGATCGGACCCGGCGACAAGGCGCTGCGCCGTGACGTGACGATCGGCCGCGGGCTGGATGGCGAGCGGATCATCGAGAAGGGGATTCAGGCGGGCGACCGCGTGGTCGTCGACGGCGTGCAGCGGATCTACTACCCCGGTGCGCAGGTGAAGCCGAAGGCGCTGCCCGCGCGCGCCGATGCGGGTGCCGGCAATGGCGCAGGCAACGGTCCGGGCAACGGCACGGGCAACGGCACGCAGGCCGTCGCCGATGCCGGCGCGCCGGCCGTGCAGTAACGGGAGACAGGCAATGGATTTCTCCCGATTCTTCATCGACCGGCCGATCTTCGCGGTCGTGCTGTCGATCGTCATCTTCGCGATCGGCCTGATCTCGATCCCGATGCTGCCCGCCGGCGAGTACCCGGAAGTCGTGCCGCCGAGCGTCGTCGTGCGAGCGACGTATCCGGGCGCGAACCCGAAGGAAATCGCCGAATCGGTTGCCGAACCGCTGGAAGAGGCGATCAACGGCGTCGAAGGCATCATGTACATGAAGTCGGTCGCCGGTTCGGACGGCAGCCTGCAGGTCGTCGTCACGTTCCTGCAGGGCGTCGATCCCGACACGGCCGCCGTGCGCGTGCAGAACCGCGTGAGCCAGGCACTGTCGCGCCTGCCCGACGAGGTGCGCCAGTACGGCGTGACCACGCAGAAGCAGTCGCCCACGCCGCTGATGTACGTGAGCCTCTATTCGCCGGACAACAGCCGCGATTCGCTGTACCTGCGCAACTACCTGACGCTGCACGTGAAGGACGAGCTGTCGCGACTCACGGGTGTCGGCGACGTCGGCCTGTCCGGCTCTGGCGACTATGCGATGCGGTTGTGGCTCGACCCGAACCGGCTCGCGTCCCGCGGGCTGACCGCGAGCGACGTGATTGCCGCCGTGCGCGAGCAGAACGTGCAGGTGTCGGCCGGCCAGCTCGGTGCGGAGCCGTCGCCGAAGAAGAACGACTTCCTGCTGTCGATCAACGTGCGCGGCCGGTTGCGCACGGTGCAGGAGTTCAGCGACATCGTGCTGCGCACCGGCGACGACGGTCAGGTCGTGAAGCTGTCCGACGTCGCGCGCATCGAGCTCGGCGCGGGCGACTACACGCTGCGTTCGTATTTCAACGACAAGCCATCGGCGGTGGTCGGCATCTTCCTGTCGCCGGGCGCGAACGCGCTCGAGGTTGCGAAGGCCGTGTATGCGAAGTTCGACGAGCTGTCGAAGCGGTTCCCGCCCGGCGTCGCGTACCGGCCCGTGTGGGATCCGACGGTGTTCGTGCGCGAATCGATCCGCGCGGTGCAGCACACGCTGATCGAGGCGGTCGTGCTGGTCGTGCTCGTCGTGATCCTGTTCCTGCAGACGTGGCGCGCGTCGATCATTCCGCTCGTCGCGGTGCCCGTCTCGGTGGTCGGCACGTTCGCATGGCTCTATCTGCTCGGCTATTCGATCAACACGCTGACGCTGTTCGGGCTCGTGCTCGCGATCGGGATCGTCGTCGACGATGCGATCGTGGTCGTCGAGAACGTCGAGCGCAACATCGCGCAGGGCCTGAGCCCGCGCGACGCCGCGCACCAGGCGATGCGCGAGGTGTCGGGGCCGATCGTCGCGATCGCGCTGGTGCTGTGCGCGGTGTTCGTGCCGATGGCGTTCATGTCGGGCGTGACGGGCCAGTTCTACCGGCAGTTCGCGGTGACGATCGCGATTTCGACGGTGATCTCCGCGATCAACTCGCTGACGCTGTCGCCCGCGCTCGCCGCGAAGCTGCTGCGTCCGCACGGTGCGCCGAAGGATGCGCTCACGCGCGGCCTCGATCGCGCGTTCGGCTGGCTGTTCCATCCGTTCAACCGCTTCTTCGACCGCAGTTCCGATCGCTATCACGGCTTCGTGTCGCGCACGCTGAAGCGGCGCGGGGTGGTGTTCGCGGTCTATGCGGCGCTGCTCGCGGCGACCACGCTGCTGCTCAACGCGGTGCCGGGCGGCTTCATCCCCGTGCAGGACAAGCTGTACCTGTTCGCGGGCGCGAAGCTGCCGGAAGGCGCGTCGCTCGCGCGCACCAGCGAGGTGACCGAGCAGATGACGAAGATCGCGCTCGGCACCGATGGTGTCGAGATGGTGCCGGCGTTTGCCGGGCTGAACGCGCTGCAGGGCGTGAACACGCCGAACATCACGAACTCGTACGTGATCCTGAAGCCGTTCGACCAGCGCCACCGCAGCGCCGCGCAGATCAACGCGGACCTGAACGCGCGCTTCGCGGCGATCGGCGGCGGCATTACCTATGCGCTGATGCCGCCGCCGATCCAGGGCCTCGGCAACGGCTCGGGCTATTCGCTGTACCTGGAGGATCGCGGCGGGCTCGGCTACGGCGCGCTGCAGAACGCGCTCACCGCGTTCCAGGGCGCGGTCGCGAAAACGCCGGGGATGAGCTACCCGGTCAGCTCGTACCAGGCGAACATCCCGCAGCTCGAGGTGAAGGTCGACCGGTTGAAGGCGAAGGCGCAGGGCGTCGCGCTGACCGACCTGTTCAGCACGCTGCAGGTCTATCTCGGCTCGATGTACGTGAACGACTTCAACCTGTTCGGCCGTGTGTACCGCGTGATGGCGCAGGCGGATGCCGGCCACCGGCAGACGGCCGCCGACATCGCGAACCTGCGCACGCGCAACGCGAAGGGCGAGATGGTGCCGATCGGCTCGATGGTGACGGTGGCGCCCGCGTACGGGCCCGACCCGGTCGTTCGCTACAACGGTTATCCGGCCGCGAACCTGATCGGCGATGCCGATCCGAAGGTGATGTCGTCGTCGCAGGCGATCGAGAAGCTCCAGCAGATCGCGAAGGAAGTGCTCCCGCCGGGCATCACGCTCGAATGGACCGACCTCAGCTATCAGCAGGTCACGCAGAGCAACGCGGCGATCGTCGTGTTCCCGCTCGCGGTGATGCTCGTGTTCCTCGTGCTCGCGTCGCTGTACGAGAGCTGGACGCTGCCGCTCGCGGTGATCCTGATCGTGCCCGTGTGCATCTGCGCCGCGCTGTTCGGCGTGTGGCTGTCGGGCGGCGACAACAACGTGTTCGTGCAGGTCGGTCTCGTCGTGCTGATGGGGCTGGCGTGCAAGAACGCGATCCTGATCGTCGAGTTCGCACGCGAGCTCGAAATCCAGGGCAAGGGCGTGATCGAATCCGCGCTCGAAGCGTGCAAGCTACGGCTGCGCCCGATCGTGATGACGTCGGTCGCGTTCATCGCGGGCTCGGTGCCGCTCCTGATCGGCGGCGGCGCGGGCAGCGAAGTGCGGGCGGCCACCGGCATCACCGTGTTCGCGGGGATGCTGGGCGTCACGCTGTTCGGGCTATTCCTGACGCCCGTGTTCTATGTGGCGATCCGCAAGCTCGCGGGCGGCACGCCGGCCGTGTGGAGCGAACACCACGGCACCCTCGAAGGAGAAAACCGATGAGCGCCGCTTTCCGTTTTTCCGCGCTCGCGATGTCGGTGACGCTCGCCGCGTGCGCGGTCGGCCCCGATTTCAAGCGGCCCGACACGGCCACGGCCGCGCGGTTCGCCCGCGACGCGCATCAGGCGGCGCCGTCCGGTACGACGCCGGATACACCACCCGACGCGTCGGCCGATGCCGATGCCGCGTTCTGGCGCGGCTTCGGCGATCCGGCGCTGACGCAGCTGATCGACGCGGCGCTCGCGGCGAACCAGGACCTGCAGGTCGCCGTGTCGCGCTACGACGCATCGAATGCGCTGCTGTCGCAGGCGACGTTCGACCGCTACCCGACGATCACCGCGAGCGGGCAGATCGGTCATCAACTGATGAGCAAGGACCAGGCATTCGGCGCGTCGCGCAGCCAGCGCGATACGCCGACGTCCAGCATCGGGATCAATGCGGCGTGGGAGCTCGACCTGTTCGGCCGCGTGCGCCGTTCGATCGAGTCGCAGCGGGCGGAAACGGCCGCCAGCGCGGCGGACGTACGCGCGGTGCGCGTCGCGATTGCCGGCGAGGTGGCGAGCACGTACGTCGATCTGCGCGGCTCGCAGGAGCGGCTGCGGATCGCGCGCGAAAACGCCGACAACCAGAAGCAGACGCTCGCGCTGATCAATGCACGCGTCGGCGCGGGGAGAGGGTCCGAACTCGATGCGGCGCGGGCGCGCGCGCAGTACGAATCGACGACGTCGCGGATCGCCGTGTACGAAGCGGCGATCGGCGTCGACGAGCACCGGCTCGCGGTGCTGACCGGGCAGACGCCGGACGCGCTGATCGGCCGCTTCGATCTCCCGAAGGCAGCCGCGTCGGCGGGTACGCCCGTGCCGCTGCCGGCGCTGGCCGCCGACATCGATCCCGGCACGCCG
>NZ_JAAGPB010000484.1:0-6237 GCF_017104585.1 Burkholderia sp. Ac-20392 | reverse complement strand
CGCGCGGCGGGCGATGCCGCGCCGCCGCGCGGCCCGCGCGCCGTCAGCGAAGCGGGCGACTTCGCCGCGAGCGTCGAGGAACGCAAGTTCGTCTGCCTGCTCGACGACGGGTGTCTCCTGATTGCCGACGGCCACGAGATGAATCCGTTCGTGCTGTCGTATCGCGCGCGGCTTGACCGGATGGGCCGGCCGTACCGGCCGACGCCCGCGACGCTGATGCAGGTGCGCGAGGCATACCGGCAGAACGCCGCGGGCGGCGGCGAGCGGCTCGATCACACGGTGATGCAGGTGCTCGCGAAGGAGCTGATCGGCCGCGCGTGCCGCGAGCGCGCATCGGACATCCATATCCGCGTGCGACGCTTCAGCACCGAGGTCTACTTCCGGGTCCACAACGAGCTCATGCGCGTGAACGAGCACACGCGCGAGCACGGCGAGCGGCTGCTCGCGACGCTGTACGGCGCGATGACGACCGTGTCGGACAACAGCTACCGGCCGAGCGAACGTCAGGACGCGAGCATTGGCGACCGCGACAAGCTGCCGGACGATCTGTACGGCGTGCGGATCGCGACGACGCCGACCAACGAAGGCAGCCTGATGGTGCTGCGGCTCCTGTACAACGATGCGGGCGACGCGACCGATCTCGCGGCGCTCGGCTTCGCGCCCGAGCACGTCGCGGCGTTCCGTGCGCTGCGCGCACAGCCGCACGGGATGAACATCATCAGCGGCCCGACGGGTTCCGGTAAATCGACGACGCTGCAGCGGATGCTCGCCGCCCAGATCGACGAGTCGCGCGGCAGCCTGCACGTGATCACGGTCGAGGACCCGATCGAATATCCGATCGACGGCGCGGTGCAGACGCCCGTCGCGAACGCGCCGACCGAGGACGCGCGCGCGCTCGCATTCGCGGCGGCGATCACGAACGCGATGCGGCTCGACCCGGACACGATCATGATCGGCGAGATCCGCGACCGCGCGTCCGGGCAAACGGCGCTGCGCGCGTCGATGACGGGCCACCAGGTGTGGACGACGGTGCACGCGAACAGCGCGCTCGCGATCGCCGACCGCCTGATCGATCTCGGCCTGCACACGCGGATGGTCACTGATCACACGGTGATCTCGGGGCTCATCAGCCAGCGTCTCGTGAAGCTGCTGTGTCCGCATTGCAAGCTGCGGCTCGTCGATCATCCGGACCGGATCGAGCCAGGCCTGTTCGCGCGGCTGCGGCTCGCGCTCGACAGCCGGATGCACGACGTGTGCATCGCAGGCGATGGCTGCGAGTACTGCCGCACGGTCGGCACGATCGGCCGCACCGTCGTCGCCGAAGTGATCCTGCCCGATGCGCGGCTGTTCGAATTCCTGCGCGACGGCGACAAGGCCGGCGCGCTCGAGTACTGGACCACCACGCGCGGCGGGATGACGCTTGGCGAGCACGCGCTGCGCAAGGTCGCGGCGGGGCTCGTCGATCCGCGCGGCGTCGAGCGCGTCGTCGGCACGCTCGCGCCGGTTGCGGGCGAAGCGCGACAGCAACTGTCGCTCGTCGGATTCAGCTATGGCACTTGAACTGAATCGCCGCTGGGCGAAGTTCTGCCTGAATGCCGACGAGCGGCTGCGCGTCTATCGGAAGATCGCGAAGATGCTCGGCAACGGGGTGCCGCTCCTCAAGGTGCTGGAGGAACTCGAATGGCGCGCGTCGAGCGAAGGGCGCAAGCCGCGCGAGGCGCTCGCGATCGTGCTGTCCGACTGGCGGCTCGCCGTGCAGAACGGCCGGATGCTGTCGGAGGCGATGGAGGCATGGGTACCCGCGACGGAGCAGATGATCGTCGCGGCAGGCGAGCAGGCGGGGCACATCGAGGACGCGCTCGTGTCGGTTGCCGACATCGTGCAGTCGAGCCGCAAGATCCGCCGCGCAGTCACGGGCGGCGTCGCGTATCCGATCGGGCTGGTCGTGATGGTGATCGGCTATCTGTACCTGTTCGGCACGCACGTGATCCCGAAGTTCGCGCTGATCGCCGATCCGACGCACTGGCGCGGCGCCGCGCGCTCGCTGTACCTGATGTCGCTGTTCGTGCAGGGCTGGATGCCCGTCGTCGTCGCGGCGCTCGTCGCGGTGCTCGCCGCGCTCGCGTGGTCGTTGCCGCGCTGGCGCGGGCCGCTGCGCATCTACGCGGATCGCGTGCCGCCTTATTCGATCTACCGGCTCGTCACGGGCAGCGGCTTCCTGATCGCGTTCTCGGTGCTGCAGGCGTCGGGCGTCACGGTCGAGCGGGCGCTGCTCAAGATCGGCGCGGTCGCGGAGCCGTGGCTGCGCGAGCGGATCGACGACACGCTGGTCGGCGTGAAGTCGGGCCTCAACGCCGGCGAGGCGCTGCGCAACGCCGGTTATCAGTTTCCGTCGCGCGAGATCGTCGAGGATTTGTGCATTTACGCCGAATACCGCGGCTTCGACACGGCACTCAAGATGCTCGCCGACGAATGGCTCGAAGAGGGCGTCGCGCGAATTACCGCGCAGATGCGCGTGCTTAACGGCGTCGCGATCGTCGCGCTCGCGATGGTGATCGGCTGGCTCGTGACGGGCTTCTTCGGCATCCAGCAGGAAATCGCCGCAATGACGCGCGCGATGCATTGACGTCGCGCATTTTTAATTCTGGAGAACACACTATGAAACCACTCGCCAACCCTCCCGCCTATCGACACACACCGGCGTTCTGCCGGAGGCACCGCAAGGAGCGCGGTGCGTCGCTGCTCGAGAGCATCGCGTATCTGGGCGTCGCGGCGATCGTGATCGTCGGCGCGATCGCGCTGCTCGGGTCGGCGTTCTCGAGCGCGAATACGAATCGGCTGACCGAGGATCTGAATGCGATTCAGACGGGCACGAAAAAGCTTTACATGGGGCAGGTGAACAACTACGGCACGGCATCGATGAACGCGAATCTGAGTGCGGCGAAGGTGTTTCCGGGGACGCTGACACAGGACGACAAAGGCGGTGTTTCGAATACGTGGGGAGGAACTGTGACCGTGACCGGTGCGACGCAGACTTTCACCGTCGCTTACACGCAAGTGCCGAAAGAAGTCTGCGTCAATACGTTGACGGCCGGCGGAAACTGGAAAACGGCGAAGATTGGCGAAAAGTCCGTCAATTATCCGGTCTCGCCGAGCGCTGCGACGGACGCTTGCACCGATAGCGCCACCATCGTCTGGACGTCGAACTGACACCACCAGACTCATTCGCCATCCGCCACGTCATTTATGTACGCCCTCGCCGCCGCACTGGCCTTCGCGTCGATCGCCGCTGTCTATGCGACGCTGCATGACCCGTCCGCCATTCCCGCGCTGCAACCGGCGCGCACCGCGCAGGCGCTCGCCGAAAACCTCGCCATCTACCGGCAGGCGACGCTCGACTATGCGCGCGTGCATCCCGGCACACGTGGCGCGGTGCCAGATACGCGGCTGCCGTTTCCGGCGTGGTATCCGGGCGCGAACCCGCTATGGCGCAACTACGTCATGGACGGCACCGTCGTCGCGTATGCGTCGGCGGCGCCGTCCGTCAATATCATCGGCGAAATCACGACGCTCGCCGACGGTTCGCTGTTCGCGGGCGTCGCGTATCGCAATGCGGTCGTGCGCCCCGGCAACGCGAATCCGAACGCGCCGGCGAGCGGCGTGCCGCTGCCGGCCGGGTTGAAGATTGCGAACGGCATGCCGGTCTGGATGGGGCAAGCGTACTGATGCATTTCAAGTCTTCCCGTCGCCGCGCGCGCGGCATCGCGCTGATCGAGGTGCTCGGCGCGCTGGCGATCGCAGCAGTGATGCTCGCCGGCATCGCGATGATGATGGATTCGTCGCTGGACGACGTGCGTGCGGAGCAGGCTGCGCAATACCAGGCGCAGGTGACGGCCGCCGCCACGCGGGCGTTGAGGCGCGATTACGATGCGTGGCTGCAGCGCGCGAACAAACAAACGCCCATCGTGATGAAGCTTGCCGATCTGCAGGCGACGAATGATCTGCCCGCAGCACTTCGGCCGACGAATGCATACGGCCAGAACACGTGCGTACTCGTCAAGCGGAGCGCACTCGGCACCGGGCTCGACGCGCTGGTCGTGACGACCGGCGGCGAGACGATCGGCGACAAGGAACTCGGGCTCGTCGCCGCGAGTGCGGGGCCGGGCGGCGGTTCGATCAGCAAGGCGTTTCCGAATGAAGTGCGCGGCGCATTCGACGCGTGGCGGATGCCGCTCGGCACGTTTCTCGGCGGCAGCTCGCCAACCTGCGATCCGAAAGGCGCCACGCCGCCGAATGTGGGTCACCTCGCGAACGAGATCTTCTTCAATGGCCCGGGCCAGCAGATCAACAGCGATTACCTGTACCGCGTTGGCGTCGGTGGCCATCCGGAGGCGAACGCGATGCAGGTGCCGATCTGGCTCACGCACACGTTCACGGCCGGCAACCCCGACGCGGTGAACTGCGGAACGGCCGGCAACTTCACGAACGGCAAGCTTGGCGCGGACGCATTCGGCAATCTGCTGAGCTGCAAGAGTGGCGTGTGGCGCGGCGCTGGCGGCCACTGGAAGGATCCTGTCAAAAAGGCCGACGATCTGCCCACCGATGCATCGAACGAGAAAGGCGACGTGCGCCTCACGCTCGACAAATTCCGCGCCTACGCGTGGACGGGCGCCGCCTGGCAGGCGCTCGCGGTCGATCAGAACGACAACCTGATCGTGCCCGGCGTCGTTTCCGCGAACCAGTACGAGATCACCGGGCGCGTCGTCGTCAACACGCCGTGTGCGCCCGACAAGAATCGTCCAACTGCCGGCCTCGTATCGATGGGCCAGGACGGACAAGTGCTGTCATGCCAGGACGGCAAGTGGCTGCCGCAGTCAGGGATCAAGATCGGCGGCACCGACACGGCATGCGCGATCCTGATGGAGACGCCTGGCGCGAGTGATTTTTCGTGCGGGTTCACCTACCGTGGCGGGTATCCGAATCCGCCGCTCATCACCTACGAACGGGACGGCACGTACACGTACACGATCGACCGGCCGGTGAAGCTCGACAACAATGGGCTGATTGCGGTGAGCGCATACATGCACATGAGCTATGCGACCTGCGACCAGAAGGGGCGGGAAGGGCAGATGCGGCTGGTCGTCGACGTCATCGACCGTCAGGGCAACAGGGTGATCGCGCACAACGAGGCGCAGTCGTCGAAATTGCGCGAGGACGCCGCGACGATCAACGTCACGCTGAACGTGGCCGCCGAGCCGCGCAACGGATACACGGTCAGGCTTTCGAGCAAATGGGCGACGTATGACGGCTACGCGAAGACGCCGTGGACGTCCTCCTATTGCGGCGGCGGCCAGACCTTCCTTCAGACGCCGCTCGCAACCGGCTGGACCATCAATTCGTTCTATTGAACGGACCTTCGCCGCGCGCGGCCGCCGCCGCGCCCGGATGCGGTTAACTGCACGGGTCTCCCATTCGCGGCGCGCGCCTGTCCGACCGACGGCCGCGCGTCCTCACCGGACGGACCCATGAAGGCCAAGATTTCCATTTTTCTGTCCCTGATGTGCTCGCTTGCGAGCCTTTCCGTCGATGCCGCGCCGATCCGCTGGCGCAGCACCGAAATCCAGTACGCGGCGGAAGGCAAGGACGTGAAGGACGTCCTGCGCGACCTCTCCGCGAGCCAGAACATCGCGGCGAACGTCGCGCCCGGCGTGAGCGGCGCCGTCAGCGGCAAGATGAAGATGTCGCCGCAGCGCTTCCTCGACACGCTCTCCGCGTCGTTCGGATTCGTCTGGTACTACGACGGCACCGTGCTGTACGTGACGCCCGCGAGCGACATGAAGAGCACGCTCGTCAAGCTCGATCACGCGAACACGAGCGACCTGCGGGACCTGCTCGAGCAGATGAAGGTCGCCGATCCGCGCTATCCGGTCACCTACAACGCGCAGCAGCGCACCGCGCTCGTCGCGGGGCCGCCGCGCTATGTCGAGCTCGTGACGAGCATCGCCGCGCGGCTCGACGAGAATTCCGCGCGCACGGGCGGCACGACGATCCGCGTGTTCTCGCTGAAGCACGCGTGGGCCGCCGACCGCGACGTCAACGTCGACGGCACGACGGTGACGATGCCGGGCGTCGCGTCGCTGCTGAACCGGATGTATCACCCGGGCGACGGCAAGCGCGTGTCGCAGACGACCGTCGGCAAGCCGATCAGCCGCGCCGCACCGATGATGGATCTCGGCA
>NZ_JAAGPB010000483.1:0-6229 GCF_017104585.1 Burkholderia sp. Ac-20392 | reverse complement strand
CGCAGCGGCAAGGCGATCTGCCGCGCGCACGCAACCACGTCCGCGTAGGCGGCCTCGATCGCTTCGAGCGTCGAGTCACCGCGCTCCTCCTTGCCGCGCGCGCAGGCGCGCGCGAGCCGGAATTCCAGCACCATCGCTTCGGACGCGATACGGTCGCACGCGGCGCGGATCTCGGCGAACGGCCCGACGCAGCCGCTGGCCTGGAGCCAGCGCGCGTAATGGCCGAACAGCTCGAAATTCGCGCCGAGCTGCCGCACCGAGTTGAACGAGTACGCATGAAAGTGCTCGAGCGGCGCATCGGCGAGCGTCCGCGCATCGGTCTGCAACTGCCGCCGGAACGCGGCGATCGGGTTGACGACCGGCAGGCGCCGCAGATGGCGCTGCAGCGCGGTGAGCGACGTTTCGCACAGCTCGCGCTCGTCGAGCGGCGCAAACCGCCGCTTCGCGCATTCGACGTACGGCGGCAGCGTCATCGGCGAGCTGCCGCCGACGAGCCCGGTGTAGTCGAAATCCTCGGCCACGTAATAGCCGCTGTTGTGGAAGTAGCCGATCTGGCGCTTCGCGCGGTCGATCGCATCGATGCCGATCGTCGTCTTCGTGTGCTGCGTGCGGTAGCTGCTGCCGCGCGTATCGGGCAGGAACCACGCGTCGACCTCGACGATCATCAGGTGGCCGCGCGCAACCTGCGTCTCGATGTGCTGATCGAGCGGTTCGTAGATCGAGTGCTCCTGCACGACGATGCCGTACAGCCGCTCCAGTTCGTCGTGCGGAAACTTGAAGAACGTGAACTGGTCGCCCTCGAAATCGAGCGCGATCGTGAACGGCAGCGCCGCGTACGGATTGAAGCCCCACCACCGGAGCACCTCGAGCCACATGTCGACGTAGCAGTTGGTCTGCTTCCAGACCATCTCCTGGCTATGCAGCGGATGCGGCCGGTAGTGGCGTGCGCGGTGGCGCACATCCTCGAACGACGCGTCTTCGCCGTCGCGGGACACGAATCTCATGGCGTGCCCCACAGCACGTCGCGGACTTCGCGCGGCCATGCGTCGATGTCGAAGCCGTGATGGCGGAACAGCGCGAGCGTGAGCCGTTCGAGGCCGAAGCCGACGCAGCCTGTGTGCGCGACGTCGCCCGTCGCGGTGCGGATATCCCACAGCAGCCCGAAATGGTCCATGTGGTAGTTGAAGCTCAGGCAGGCAGTCTGGCGATCGTCGTGCTCGATCGGGATCAGCAGCTCGAACTTCAGGTTCTGCTCGCGCTGGCTGTTCGCGACGATCTTGCCGCCGCGCCCGAAGAACGGATCGTTCGCGAGGTCGATCGCGTTGGGCAGGCGCAGCGCCTCGATCATCCGCGTGCCGCGTTCGATCCAGGTCTCGCGGAACGACACGATCTGCTCGGGCGTGCCGATCCGCACGTACTCGCGCATCCGGAACAGCTGCATGCGGGTCGGGTCGAGCGACGGCTCGTGGCGGAAGCAGTACGAGAAGACGTCGACGATCCGGCCGTCGGCCGGCAGCGCGCCCGCGCGTGCGACGACCGGGTAGACCGGGTAGCACGCGGCCGGCGTCATCACGACATAGGTCGGCTTCTGGCTTTCCGTCCAGTCGTCGCCGCGATCGAGGCACTGCAGTACGCGCTGGTGCTGGTGTTCGTCGCCGCAGAACGCATGCACGCTGCCTGCGAGTTGCGGGAAGCTCTTCATGTATTCGCTGCGCTCGAACTCGGTGCGGCTCATCGCCGGCGGGAAGCGCAGCACTTCGGCGTGCTGGTCGGCGCCGATGCGTGTGACGAATGCGTCGAGCGCTTCCACGACGCGCTCGAACCGTTCGCTGCGGCCGAACAGGCCCTGGATGCCGGTGGAGACCAGCAGGCCCGCGTCGATCAGTTCGTCGCGCAGCGGGTTGACGCCCGCGCGGTCGATCGGTGCATCGGCGGGAGCGGAGGCGGCGGAGGGCACGGCAAGGCGATCGTTCACGTATGTTTCTCCAGCGTCGCAGGACGCAGCGCGAGCAGCAGGTTCGAGGTGTTGACGGCAATGCGGTCGTTGCTGATCATCAGCGGCGCCGCATGCAGGTCGCGAATGTGGCGGCCGATGCTGAACGGCGTGCCCTGCTTGTAGCCGGCCATCCCGCAGATCATCATGGCCTGGTGTGCGACTTCCAGTGCAGTCGTCGACACGTAGGTCTTCAGTGTGTTGATCTCGGCGGCTCGGGCCATGCCGGCCGACCACGAGCGGGACGCCGGATTCGCATGAAGGCGCAGCACGTTGTCGACGCGGGCCTGCATCGCCTGCATCAGCGCGAGCGATTCGGCGATGCGCCGCGACGCGGGCGACGGCGCGCCATCGGTCTGGCGTGCCTGCGCGCGGAAGAACTGGTGCGCGCGGTGAAACGCGTCGCCGGCCACGCCGATCCATACCGCGGCCCACAGGATGTGCGACACCGGCACCATCGTTTCCTCGGCGATCTTCGCGAACGGCACCGGCAGGCACTGGACGGCGGCGCCTTGCGCATCGAGCTCGAAACCGTTGCTGCAGGTGCCGCGCATCCCGAGCGTGTCCCATTCGCCGCGGCGCGTGAGCGTGTAGCCGTCGCGCAGCAGCGTGACGAGCACCTGCTCGGAAGCCGGCGCGTCCGCATCGCGTCGTGCGGTCGCGAGGATGCCGTCCGCATAGTCGCCATACGAGATCGTCGGCGCGGATTTGCGCAGCCGGAACTCGCCGCCGTTGATGTCGAGCGCGCACTGGCTCGCACGCAGGTTGCCGCCGACGCCGTCTTCCGACGTGGCCGATGCGAGCAGCCACTGGTGGCGCACGAGCTGCTGCAGGAACAGCTTGTGCCAGCCCTGGTCGAGCGCGTGGTCGACGATGCAGGCGACCTGGATCTGGTGCATCGCGAACACCATCGCCGACGACGCGCAGGCCTGGCCGAGAATCGAGCAGGCCGACGCGATGTCTTCCAGCGACGCGCCCGCGCCGCCGAGATGGGTCGGCACCATCGCGCCGAGCAGGCGGCGCGCGCGCATCGCCTCGATCGCCTCGACGGGGCAGCGCGCGTCGCGGTCGACCGCGTCCGCGTGCTGCGCGGCGATCTGCGCGACGGCATGCGCGGCCTCGTCGAGCCGACGCGAATCGCTGTCGGCCGCGAGTTCGGGAAGCAGCGCGCTCATGCCGAATGCTCGGTGCGTTGCAGCGTGGTGATCGTGTCCGCGAGCGCGTCGATGCTGCGGAACAGGTTGCGGTTCAGCATCTCGTCGGGAATCTCGATGTTGAATTGCTTCTCGATCGCGAGCATCAGCTGGATCGTGTCGAGTGACGAAAGGCCCGCGTCGTAGAGGTCGTCCCCGTCGCCGATCGAATCGATCGCGGCTTCGAGATGGGCGACGTGCTTCAGGATGGTTCTGATTTCGTTTTTCACGTGCTGCTCCGGCGTGCGTGGTGTCGTCCGCTCGGGCAGACGCGCGATACGCGCTGACGTCCCCCCGGCAGTCCGGCATCAGTAGACCATTGGCAGACACGGCGTTCTGTTCGCCACCCTACAAACGGCTAACCCGGCACGCAGGCGGCGTGGAAGCGCCGCCCGATGCGGCATGCCAATCAGGCGCGCGACGCGGCCGGCACGCCCGAATCGGCCGACAGAATGCGCTTCATCTCGTCGCGCACGATCGCGCGGCAGCCGCACGACATTTTTTCGAGGCCGTCGAGGTCGGCGAGCTCGATCGAACTCCGATATTGCCGGATCAGGCCCAGCTTCTGGATTTCGCCCGCGGCATCGGTGACCGTTTCGCGCCGCACGCCGAGCATCTGCGCCAGCATGCTGTGCGTCACCTGGATCTCGATGCTGCGGGTCCGGTCGTACGCGAGCAGGAACCATCTGCATAACTGATGTTTGAGCACGTGATGACGGCTGCAGAACGTGATCTGCGAGACCTGCGCCATCAGCAGCCGCACGCACACGAACACCAGATGGCGGATCACCGGCGATGCGTCGAACGCCGCGGCGAATACGCGCCGGTCGAGCCGGTAGACGAACCCGTCGCGGCAGGCCACGGCGCGGCAGGGCATCCGGCCGCTGCCGCCGATCACGTCGTCGCACACCACGCTCTCGCTGCCGATCTCCGCAACTTCCAGCGTCATCCCGCCGGACGACACGTACTGCAGCGAAATCGCGGTCGTGACGGGCAGGTAGACCGCGGCGAGCATTTCGCCGGGCTCGCAGAGCACTTGTCCGGATTTCAGGTGGACGAGTTGAAGGTGGGGGACCAGCGTCGCGAGCTCGTCGCGGTCGATGGCCGCGAGAAAGCGGTTCGCATCGAAGCTGTGGGAAAGCTCGATCATGCCGTTCGCGTACGCGACGGCTTCCGGGGCCTGGTGAGTCACGGCGCATCCTCGTAGGGTGGCGGTCACGCGTCGTCGCGGCGATACCCCGAAAATGGGGAATTCGCACGATCGTGCGGACTTGTGTTCGTCAAAAATGGAGTGACGATACTGGCAAAAAGGCTAGCACGCCATTGAAATCAATCAATTGCACATTGCGTCATTTCACAAAGTTTGACGATTTTGGCCGGGTGCAAACGTTATCCGGATTTAATGATTCATTTCGGCGGAATTAATCATCCGGAAGCTGAATTCGACTTCGGGCATTCATTCCGTGTCGGTCGGGAATCAATTGAGCGGTGGCGCGCATCGCATCGGGAAAGTGCCGGGCGAGCATTGAACATTCTTTGACAAATAAATGGTGCGCGCCAGAATATCCATGAAAATCAAAGGCTTGTGGTCGAAATGTGCGCCGGGTTACAGAGCTGTAAATTAGTGTGTCGATTCAAGTTTGAGACAGTTTCAAACAACCGTGTGAGGCGTGATGCCGCAGCGGCGTGCTATCCGGCACATCATGGAAACAATTGAAAATCGACTGTAAGTATATGAGCGACAAGCCTCGCGGTGCCGCTGTGGCTGCTCCGGTTCGGTGCAGGCGAAATGATCAGTCAAATGGCGCGCTGTGTCCGTCGCCCGGAAGAGTGTCCGGAAATGAGACGCTTTTTTTGTTTTTGAACGGGTTATTCGGGTGATCTAAATCCGGCGTGATTCATATATTAAGGATGGGCATGTATTGGCACGTAAATCGCTTATTCGGGCTGGCGTGTTGAAACGGGACGGCCGACTCGATCCGGCGGCGACAAGCCGATGGTCGGTCGGAATCAGGGTTGTGGCCGCAACCGCTGCCAACGTCCGGGCGCGCATCGCGATAACGAGTTCCGTGCACGCGGCTGCAGGCGGCGCGGACGATAAAAGGGATACAGACATGCTTCATCTTCACTCGAGCTACTCGGCGAATGCCATCCTCGATGCCCTCCCCGAGGACAGCATCCGCACCATCGCACCGCATCTCGAACTGGTCAGGATCAAGGCCGGGATGCTCGACCGGGTCGGCGAGCCGATGCGCCACGTGCATTTTCCGACGACGTCGATGATGTCGGTGCAGCACCTGATGGAAGACGGTGCGATGGTCGAGGTGGCGCAGGTCGGCCGCGAAGGGGTGGTCGGGCTGGCGACGATGGTCGGCGGCGCCGCGGCGTCGCACCGGGTCGAGGTCCGCATCGGCGGGATGGCCTATCGCGTGCCGAGCTGCGTGATGCGCGCCGAATTCGAGCGCTCGCCGGAGACCTACCGGCTGCTGCTCAACTACTGCCAGGCGGCGATGGCGCAGATCTCGCGCAGCGCGCTGTGCAACCGGCATCACTCGGTCAGCGAGCAGCTCAGCCGCTGGCTGCTGCTTGCGCATGACCGCATCGACGGCGACGAACTGGCCGTCACGCAGCAGACGATCGCGAACATGCTCGGCGTGCGGCGCGAAGGCGTGACGGAAGCGGCGGGCAACCTGCAGGAAGCCGGGCTGATCCGGCAACGCCGCGGCCGCATCACGGTGCTCGACCGTCACGGCCTCGAACATCACGCGTGTGAATGCTACGACCTGATTCGCGCGGACTATCGCAGGCTGCTCGGCACGCGCGGGACGGCGAGGCCGACGCCGGTTCGGCCCCGCATGCCGGACACGCATCGCGGGTTCCCGGCACATGGTGCGTGACGATGCAGTCGAGGTCCGGTGGAGCGAATGCGATTCGGCGTTCTGTGATCGCAGTTACCGACGTTGTGCTCGTGCTGGCAGGCGCGCTCGCGGCGCAGGCGGCGTCGGGCCTCGCGTGGCGCGAGCTGTCCGACGCGCAGCGCGGC
>NZ_JAAGPB010000482.1:0-6203 GCF_017104585.1 Burkholderia sp. Ac-20392 | reverse complement strand
GCCGGAGGGATCGGCGCGGGCGGGGTCGGCATGCTGCGCTGGGGCGCGGTCGGCTTCAACCAGCCCGACGGCGCAACAGGTTCCACGTGCGGACGCGGCGGCGTACTGCTGCGCGGCTTCGGTCGCGCCTGTGGGTCGGGTTTCCACAGCGTCGGGCGCGAATACCGGCCGTTCTGGCGCGGCGCCATCGAATTGACGGTATGTGCGGTGGTCGGCTGGACGACATCATCGTCGCGATGCAACGCGCTGCGCGGCAGGTCGGCGATGCCGCGCGCTTCGTCGTCACCGCCGTCGCGCGCCAGCTTGACGCCGAACGACGTGTCGACCCACGCGGCGAACTGCCGCCAGCCGATGCCGGTCAGCCAGGGCAACCCGGCGAAGAACAGCACGACCATCGCGACCGGCGTGCCGATCGGGCCGAGCACGTGGGCGAAGCCTGCCGAGAACGCATGGCCGAGCGCGTTCGTGTCGGGGCCCGACAGCGGGCTCGTCAACGTGCAGCTCGCCACGAATACCGCGGCGAAGCCGAGCCATAGACGGATCGAGCCGCGGCCGGCAAGCCCGACACCGCCAGGCAGCATCGCCTGCACGAGACGCCAGAAGAGAAGGAGGAACCAGACGGCGGAGATGCCGAACCAGCCGAAGACAACCGTGTGCATGCTTTGAAACAGGAGTGGGGAGGGGCGCGCGGGGCGCGACCCGCCGAGTTTAACCGGCCGGCGAACAAGACTCTAACGCGGCGTGCATCCGATTCACGCCGCGCGACGCGTGTGCCTGGCACACGCGCGTGGCGCGCCACGCGAAGGCGGTCGGTCGGCCTTCGCGCGCGCCGTGCATCAGGGGCTCCGGTGCGTGAAGGTCAGCGTTGCGCCGGAAGTGGTCACGATCTGCAATTGCTGGGGCTCGCGCATCTGCACGCCGGTCTTGTCGACATGGGCGAGTGCGTCGAGGTACGCGGTTTCGAGCTGGCCGCCGAGCGTATTCGGGCAGGCCATCCGCGTGCCGGCGAGCGGCCCGAAGCTCAACAGGCCGTTCTTGATCGCGTAGGTGCCCATGTAGCGATTGCAGCCCGAGAACCCGCTGGCGCGCCGGATGCCCGAGTCGGTCGACAGCGCGAGCTTGATCGGCTCGCCGTTGTCGCCGTGCGGGATCGCGCGCTGCGTGCCGTCGGCATTCAGCCAGCTGGTGAGTTCCCAGTTCGTGTCGTCGAGCAGCTGGACGGCGGCCGGGTTGTACGGGTCGGGCGCGGGGGCGGCGGAATCGGGGTGGGTCGGCATCGCGCAGGCGGCGAGAAGCGTGGCAAGCGTCAACGCGCAGAGCGGCGCGCGCAACGGGCGAAGCAGGCCGGTGCGTGCGCGTGCGGCGGCGGACAGGTGGGACATGAGCCTCGTTCCTCATCGGATTCTGATCAAGGCGTAAGAGTAACGCACCCGCCCCGCGGCAGGCGAGCCGACACTTCACGCGTGAAAACGTTCGCAGCCTGCTTGCGAGCGGCCCGCGGCCGGTTGCCGGCACGGTGAAACGCGCAAAACCGGTGTCGTGGCGCGTGTTAACATCGGAGCCGTTTTCGTCCTCCACCAGAAGCGGGTAATCACATGCAGATCGGTCAGCGGCTCGGTACGCCGCTCTCACCCTCGGCCACGCGCGTCATGCTGCTTGGCGCCGGC
The DNA here is from genome assembly GCF_017104585.1 of Burkholderia sp. Ac-20392. NCBI lineage: Bacteria > Pseudomonadati > Pseudomonadota > Betaproteobacteria > Burkholderiales > Burkholderiaceae > Burkholderia > Burkholderia sp. Ac-20392. Next base: position 4,536 of record NZ_JAAGPB010000482.1, on the reverse strand, counting down.
GAACTCGGCAAGGAAGTCATCATCGCGTTGCAGCGGCTCGGCGTCGAAGTCGTCGCGGTCGACCGCTATCCGGACGCACCGGGCCACCAGGTCGCGCATCGCGCGCACGTGATCGACATGACGGACGCCGCCGCGCTGCGGGCGATCGTCGAAGCCGAACGCCCGCACCTGATCGTGCCCGAGATCGAGGCGATCGCGACCGACGCACTCGCGGCGATCGAGGCGGCCGGCCTCGCCGAGGTGATCCCGACCGCGCGCGCGACGCAGCTCACGATGAACCGCGAAGGGATCCGCCGGCTTGCGGCCGAGGAGCTCGGCCTGCCGACCTCGCCATATGCGTTCGCCGATTCGTTCGAGGCGTTCAGCGCGGCGGTCGCGAAGATCGGCATGCCGTGCGTCGTGAAGCCCGTGATGTCGTCGTCGGGCAAGGGCCAGTCGGTCATGAAGACCGAGGCCGACGTGAAGCCGGCGTGGGACTACGCGATGGCGGGCGGACGTGTGAACCACGGCCGCGTGATCGTCGAGGGCTTCATCGATTTCGACTACGAGATCACGCAGCTCACCGTGCGCGCGATCGATCCGGCGACGGACGCCACGCGCACCTACTTCTGCGAGCCGGTCGGCCACGTGCAGGTCGCGGGCGACTACGTCGAGTCGTGGCAGCCGCAGCCGATGAGCGCGGTGGCGCTCGAGAAGTCGCGCGAGATCGCGCACAAGGTCACCGAGGCGCTCGGCGGGCGCGGCATGTTCGGCGTCGAGCTGTTCGTGCGCGGCGACGACGTGTGGTTCTCCGAGGTGAGCCCGCGGCCGCACGATACGGGCCTCGTCACGCTCGCGTCGCAGCGCCAGTCGGAATTCGAGTTGCACGCGCGTGCGATTCTCGGGCTGCCGGTCGATCCGGCGCTCGGTACGCCGGCCGCGTCGGCCGTGATCTACGGCGGGCTCGACGAGCGCGGGATCGCGTTCGAAGGCGTGCGTGAAGCGCTCGCGGTGCCGGGCGCCGACCTGCGCCTGTTCGGCAAGCCGGAAAGTTTTGCGAAGCGGCGCATGGGTGTCGCGCTGGCGACCGGCGCGACCGTCGACGAAGCCCGCGAACGCGCGAAGCGCGCGGCCGCGGCCGTCCGGCCCGTGTCGGCACGCTGACGTATACAGGAGACGACGATGACGCCGAAGTGGCTGCGTATCGGAAAGCTGGCCGCCGCGCTGGCGCTTGCAGTGAACCTCGCGGGTTGCGGCCTCGCGGCCGCCCCGTGCCGGGTAGCCTCGGCCGGGCTCAAGATCGTGCCGCTCGTCGGCCATGTCGCGGCCGCACCGACCGACGCGTGTGCCGGCGTCATCGATCCCTGATCACGATACCCGACCCGATCGCCAACAATAATCACGCGCCCCGCGAGGGCGCGTTTCCACCCGTCTCGTGAGAGGACCTGCATGATTCGCCAAACCCTCGCCGCGCTCGCGCTTGCCGGCACGGCCGTTTCCGTCGCGCATGCCGCGCAACTGACCGTCGAAGAGATCGACGCCGATTCCCGCCAGTTCACCGTCTACCAGTGCGCGAACCAGAAGCAGCCGGTGCGCGTGTCGTACTGGCTCGCAGGCAACGGCCAGAGCTTCGCGCTCGTGCCAGTCAACGGCAAGCAGATGCTGTTCGTCGACACCGTGTCGGCGTCGGGCGCGCGCTACCAGGCCGGCCGCTATACGTGGTGGACGAAGGGCAAGGAAGCGACGCTGCGCGACGAGATCGCAGACCAGAACTCGCCGCCGCTGCTGGGCGACTGCGTCCAGGTCGAGAAGAAAAAGAAGAAGGGCTGAGCGCCGGGCGGGAACGTGGATTGTGCTGCCGGTGCCCGCTGGCGGCCGGCTCCCGGGCCTGACGGCCCGGCACGCGGGCTGGCGGCGCGTGATCGGATAAGACGATCCACGATCAGACCCCTTAAATTGCCCACTGGCCGATCGGGATAGTCCGATCGGGCCATCCGTCTGCCGCGCAGGCCTGCCCGGGCCTGCCGCGCCAACCGCCATGGCGGCCGTTCGCGGCGTTGTCACGGACAGATGGCCGCGCAGTGCTACAATACGCCCCTTTCCGCCGGCATTCGCGCCGAACGGAGTCCGCACGGCCTGGCGTCCAGCGTTCGTATTGAACCGGTCCCAAGCGCCAGAGCGGCGCCGCGCGGCGCGCCGCGGCTCCGTCTATTTCCGAATTGTGATGAGCGCAGGCCCGGCTGGCCTGACGCACGATGTCCCCGCCGCGCCTTTTGAGCGAAACGCCACCATGTCCGATTCTGTCGCCAAGCCCGTCGACGCAACCTTCGATCAATTCGGCCTTGCCGCCGATATCCTGAAAGCCATTGCGGAGCAGGGCTATACGACGCCGACGCCGATCCAGGCGCAGGCCATTCCGGTCGTGCTCGCCGGCCGCGACGTCATGGGCGCCGCGCAAACGGGTACCGGCAAGACCGCGAGTTTCTCGCTGCCGATCATCCAGCGCCTGCTGCCGCAAGCCAACACGAGCGCGTCTCCGGCTCGCCACCCGGTGCGTGCGCTGATCCTCACGCCGACCCGCGAACTCGCCGACCAGGTCGCCGCGAACGTGCACGCGTATGCGAAGCACACGCCGCTGCGCAGCGCGGTCGTGTTCGGCGGTGTCGACATGAACCCGCAGTCGGCAGAGTTGCGCCGCGGCGTCGAGGTCCTGATCGCGACGCCGGGCCGCCTGCTCGACCACGTGCAGCAGAAGACGGCGAATCTCGGCCAGGTGCAGATCCTCGTGCTCGACGAAGCCGACCGGATGCTCGACATGGGCTTCCTGCCCGACCTGCAGCGCATCCTGAACCTGCTGCCGAAGGAGCGCCAGACGCTGCTGTTCTCCGCCACCTTCTCGGGCGAAATCAAGAAGCTCGCGTCGACCTACCTGCGCAACCCGCAGACGATCGAGGTCGCGCGCAGCAACTCGACGAACGCGAACGTCACGCAGATCGTCTACGACGTCGCCGAAGGCGACAAGCAGGCGGCCGTCGTGCAGTTGCTGCGCGATCGCGGCCTCAAGCAGGTGATCGTGTTCTGCAACAGCAAGATCGGCGCAAGCCGGCTTGCGCGCAATCTCGAGCGCGACGGCGTGGTCGCGTCGGCGATCCACGGCGACAAGACGCAGATCGAACGGATGCAGGCACTCGACGCGTTCAAGCGCGGCGAGATCGAGGCGCTGGTCGCGACCGACGTGGCCGCGCGCGGCCTCGACATCGCCGAGTTGCCGGCCGTGATCAACTTCGACCTGCCGTTCAGCGCGGAAGACTACGTGCACCGGATCGGCCGTACCGGCCGCGCGGGTGCGACGGGCGACGCGCTGTCGCTGTGCAGCCCGAACGAGCGCAAGCAGCTCGCCGATATCGAGAAGCTGATCAAGCGTCCGCTCGAAATGCAGACGCTCGCACTCGACAAACCGGCACGCCATCGTCACGACGAGCGCGGCAACGACCGCGGCAACGACCGCGGCGGCGATCGCAACAGCGAGCGCGGTGGTGAGCGGGGCGGTGAGCGTGGTGGCGAACGCGGCGGTCGTCGCGATCGCGACGAGCATCGTGGTGCGTCGGCGGGGCGCCGGACGGGCGGTTCGGAGCGCGGTCATCACCGTCGCCACGAAGCGCCGGTCGACGATTTCTTCCTGAAGCCGTACGAGCCGTCGGCGCCGGCGAAGCAGCAGGACGACGCGCAGCCTGCGCAGCAGCCCGAGAAGAAGGGGCCGAAGCGTCAGGTCGCCGCACTGCTCGGCGGGTTCGGGATGCCGCGCAAGCCGTCGGCGTAAGCCTGGCGGATGTGACGGTGCGGCGCGCGAGCGCCGCAGGAGAAGCGGGTGCATGCGATGAGCATGTGCCCGTTTTTCATTGGGGCTGCGGTTTGATGGGGGAGAGGCCGCGGGGCGCCGGTAGCGGGCGATGCAGTCGGCATCCGGCTCACGCCCGGTCGCCGAGAAACCGGCGCGCTGCGTGCGTTAGCCGGCCTGCGGCCCGAAGCGCATCGCCCACGCGGCCGTGGCGGCGGCGTAGAACGAATCGAGCGTCGTGCCCGCGAGCGCACCGTCGGGCGCGAGGCCCAGATGCGCGGCTGCGGCCTGCAGCGCCGGCAGCGGATCGTCACGTTCGAGCGCGGTCGCGCCCGTCTGCTTGCTGAGCTTTTCGCCGTGCGCGTCGACGACGACGGGCACGTGCAGGTACTGCGGCGTCGGCACGCCGAGGCAGTGCTGCAGGTAAATCTGGCGCGCGGTCGAGTCGAGCAGGTCGGCGCCGCGCACGACGTGCGTGATGTGCGCCTCGGCATCGTCGACCACGACCGCGAGCTGATAGGCCCATTGGCCGTCCGCGCGCTTCAGCACGAAATCGCCGACTTCGGTCGCGAGGTTCTGCGATTGCGTGTGCTGCCAGCGATCGTCGAACGTGACGATCGCGTCGTCGCCGTCCGGCACGCGCAGCCGCCACGCGCGCGCGGGCTTGCCGTGCAGGCCGGTGCGGCAGGTGCCCGGGTAGGCGAGCGTCGTGTGGCGCA